>NZ_RAWL01000430.1:0-7109 GCF_003668885.1 Corallococcus sp. AB049A
CCCGAAGAGGCCCCCTCCCCCCGTCCCTCCAGGGTGACAACGCACAGTGAACGGCGCCTCGTCCTTCCGGCGGGGGGGAGGGGTTTTGCGTGCCCTCGGGCGCGCAACCGTGCGACAAGGCAGGCCGCTGCGACACCTTTCGGAGGACGGCATGGCGGAGATGACCTACCGGACGGCGCTGGTGACTGGCGCCTCGAGCGGCCTGGGACGTGGACTGGCCCTGTGGCTGGCGAAGCACGGCGTGCGCGTGTTCGCGACGGGCCGGCGGCTGTCACAGCTGCAGGCGCTCTCCGCGGAGGCCCAGGCCGCGGGCGCCGCGGTGGAGCCCATCGTCATGGACGTCAACGCGACGGAGGCCTCCCAGGAGCGCATCCGCGCCATCGACGCGGAGTGCGGCGGGCTGGACCTGGTGGTGGCCAACGCCGGCATCGGCGGCCCCACGCACGGCAAGCGCATGGACTGGGAGCGCACGCGCTCCATCATCGACACCAACGTCACCGGCGCCGCCGCCACGCTGTGCGCGGTGCTGCCGCAGATGGTGGAGCGCCGCCGGGGCCACATCGTCGGCGTGTCCAGCCTCGCGGGCATGCGGGGGCTGGCGGGCCACGCCGCCTACTCCGCGTCCAAGGCCTTCCTCGCCACCTTCATGGAGAGCCTGCGCGTGGACTTGAAGGGCACCGGCGTCCAGGTGACGTGCGTCTACCCGGGCTTCGTGAAGAGCGAGCTCACCGCGAAGAACCACTTCCCCATGCCCTTCCTCATGGAGACCGACGACGCGGTGGAGCGCATGGGCAAGGGCATCTTCAACGGCGCCCACGAAATCAGCTTCCCCTGGCAGCTGGCCACGCCCATGCGCCTCTTGAAGGTCATGCCCAACCCGCTCTTCGACGCCACCGCGCGCCGGCTGAAGTAACAGGAGCCCTGGCCATGACGACCTTCCCGCCCCCGTCCTTCGCCCAGCGCTTCCAGAAGCTCGCCGACGAGCGCTCCCCCTTCTGCCTGGGCCTGGACCCGTCCCGCGACGTGCTCGCCCGCTGGAACCTGCCGGACACCGTGCAGGGCCTGTCCGACTTCTGCGACCGCCTGGCGGACGCGGCGGGAGAATCGCTCGCGGTGGTGAAGCCCCAGAGCGCCTTCTTCGAGCGCCACGGCCCCGAGGGGCTCGTCGTGCTCCAGCGCGTGCTCAAGCGCTTCCGCGCCGCGGGCACCCTCGCGCTCCTGGACGTGAAGCGCGGCGACATCGGGTCCACCATGGACGCGTACGCGGAATCGCTCTTCGGCAAGGGCAGCGCGTACGACGTGGACGCCGCCACCTTCACCGCGTACCTGGGCCTGGGCGCGCTGGCGAAGACGGTGGAGCTCGCGCGCTACCACGGCGCCTGTGCCTTCATCGTCGTGCGCTCGTCCAACCCGGAGGGCGCGCCCCTGCAGAACGCCGTGGGCGGCGACGGGCTCACCGTGGCCCAGGCGGTGGCGGATGGTTTGCGCAAGCTCAACGACAAGGCCGGCCGCGGGGTGTTCCCGGCGGGCGCGGTGATGGGCGCCACGCTGCCCCCGGTGGACCGCGACGTGGTGGAGCGGCTGGGCGGCGCGCTCATGCTCACGCCCGGCATCGGCTCGCAGGGCGCGGGCTTCAGCGACCTGCCCAAGCTCTTCGCCGGCCGCGAGCGGCAGGTGATTCCCACCGCCGCGCGCTCCGTGCTGGAGGCCGGGCCGGAGGTGGCCGCGCTGAAGAAGGCCCTGGAAGCACATCAGGCGCCCTCGCGTGCGTTTCGCGAAGGCGCCTGAAGGGGCACTGCGTTTCAAAGATGCGGCGCGCGGGCTACTGCGCGCCCATCATGAACTGATCGACGCCGACCTGGTTCTTGTCGGGCACGGCCTCCTTCGGCTCGGTGCCCTTCTTGAAGAACATCAGCTCCGCGCCCTTGGCTCCGGGGCTGGACACCTTGCCCGTCTTCTTGTCGATGTAGAGCCGCGCCAGCTGCATGGACTGCCAGGGGTAGAACTCCGGCTGCGGCCGGCCCTCCAGCGCGCGCTTCATGTAGTTGAGCCAGATGGGCAGCGCCGCGCGGCCACCCGTCTCGTAGCGGCCCAGCGGGTGCGGGTTCAGGTCGTAGCCCACCCACGCCACCGTCACCAGGTCCTTGGTGTAGGCCGCGAACCACGCGTCGAAGGAGTCGTTCGTCGTGCCCGTCTTGCCCGCCGCCGGCTTGCCCAGCTTCTGCGCGGGGCCGCCGGTGCCCTGGAGCACCACGCCGCGCAACAGGTGCGTGAGGATGAAGCCCGTCTCCGCGCTCATCACCTGCTCGCCCGGCTCGAAGAGGCGCGCGTAGCCCGCGGCCACGCGGTCCTGCAGCGGGGCCCACGCGTCGTCGAATGCCGTATGGTCCTCCAGCGTGCGGCCGAAGCGGTCCTCCACCTTGCGGATGAAGTACGTGGGCTTCTTGCGGCCGTAGCGGTTGAAGGTCGCGTACGCGGAAGCCAGGTCGAACGGGTACACGCAGGACGAACCGAGCGCCGCGGAGAAGTCCATGTTCATGGGCGTCGTCAGGCCCAGCTTCTTGGACCAATCCGCCATGTTGTGCACGCCCACCGCGCCGAACGTCTTCACCGCGGGGATGTTCATGGAGTTCACCAGCGCCGTGCGCAGCAGCACGTCACCCACGAACTCCTCGCTGTAGTTGGCCGGCTTCCACGACACCTTGTTGTCCGGGTCGTGCTCCACGATGGGCGAGTCCACGATGACGGTGGCCTCCGTCCAGTTCAGCTGCTCCAGCGCCGCCGAGTACACGAACGGCTTGAAGGACGAACCCGGCTGACGGCACGCCTGGAAGGCGCGGTTGAACTCGTTGTCGTCGAAGTCGTAACCGCCCACCATCGCGGTGAGGTACTGGCGGTGCGGGTCGATGGACACGAGCGCGCTCTGGGCCTCCGGCGTCTGCTCCAGCCGGAAGAGCTTCACGCCCTCCTCGGGGATGTCCTCCGCGAGCTTCTTGTCCCACTGCTCCTTGTCGTCCGTGAGTTCCTTCTTCACCACGTGACGAAGGACGACGACGTCACCCACCGCCACGGCCTTCTTGACGGAGGTGATCATGCTCGCCGGGTAGTAGCTCTCCGGGTTCACCTTGCGCGCCCAGCGCATGCCCAACAGCGGCAGCCGGCCCTGGTGCGGCCCCACCTGCACGTCCGAGCCCTTGCCGTCGTCGTCGATACGGGTGACGACGCCCACGTAGAGGCGGTTCTCGACGAGCTCCTCCTTGCCCATGGCCTTCTTCGCCTTGGCGATGAAGGCGCTGCGCTCGGCCTCGGTGGACAGCTGCATCACCGGACCGCGCCAGCCCTGGCGCTTGTCCACGGACATCAGGCCGTCCAGCACGGAGTCCTGCGCCGCGCGCTGCCGCTCGCTGTCCATGGTGGTGAAGACCTTGAGGCCTTCCTTCAGCAGCACCGGGTTGCCGTAGCGGTCCACGATGTCCTTGCGCACCTGCTCCACGAAGTACGGGGCGAACTCGTGGAAGACGTCCTCCACCGGGTACACCTTCACCGGCTCCGCGTTGGCCTGGTCATGCTCGGCCTTCGAAATCATGCCCTCCGTCAGCATGCGGCCCAGCACGTACGAGCGGCGCTTCTTCGCGGCCTCCGGACGCAGGAAGGGCGAGTAGCGGCTGGGCGCCTGGGGCAGGCCCGCGATGAGCGTCATCTCCCCCAGCGTCAGGTCGCGCACGTCCTTGCGGTAGTAGTTCTCCGCCGCGCTCTGCACGCCGTAGCTGTGGTGACCGAGGAAGACGTTGTTCAGGTAGAGGTAGAGAATCTCTTCCTTCGTCAGCGCCTGCTCCAGCCGGAAGGCGAGGATGGCCTCGCGAATCTTGCGCTTGGGCGTCTTCGCGGTGGCCTCCTTGTAGCCCTCGGCGGAGATGAGGACCGCCTTCGCGGTCTGCTGCGTGAGCGTGGAGCCGCCCTGCACGCCGCCGCCGCGCAGCCCCAGCTTCGTCAGCACCGTCTTGGACACGGCGCGCGTGGTGCCCAGCACGTCCACGCCGAAGTGGTCGAAGAAGCTGGAGTCCTCGCTGGCGATGAACGCCTGCACGAGCCGCTTGGGGATGCGCTCGTAGGGCACCACCTTGCGCCGCTCGTTGTAGAACTCGCCGGCGAGCACCGCGTCGTCGGTGTAGACCTCCGTGACGATGGGCGGCCAGTACTCGTCCACCTTCGGGATGGCGGGCAGCCCGTCGGAGAAGATGTAGTAGGCGCCCACGACGGCGAGCACGCCCGCGGTGGCGCCCATGAGGCCCAGCACCGCGGCGAGCTTCATCAAGCGCACGAGGATGTTGCGCTTGGGCGGAACGCCGTCGAGCACCAGCTTGGAGCGGCTGCGGTCAATCTTCGGGTCGGCCATGCGTGTTTGTGTCGAGTCCTGGGCTCAAGGCTTAGAGGAGCGCCGCCCGCTTCAGCACGTCCTTCAATTCAGATGGCATGGGGGTCTCCACGACGACCTTCCTGTCATCCTCGGGGTGCGGAAATTCGATGCGCTCGGCGTGCAGGAACAACCTCTTGAGCCCCCAGCGCGCCCGCACGTCGCGGTTGAAGGCGAAGTCTCCGTACTTCTTGTCACCCGCCACCGGGTGCCCCACGGCGACCAGATGTCTTCTTATCTGATGCGTGCGCCCGGTCTCGATGGTGCAGGAGAGGAGGGCTGCCTCGCTCGACTGCCGCACGACCTTCCACCGGGTGACGGCCTCCTGCATGTTCACTCCCCGACGGGCCTTGGACTCAGCCGTCTGCTGGTGCTCGGCGAGCGGCAGGTCGATGACGCCCGAGTCCTTGGGCATCTTCCCCTTCACCAGGGTCAGGTAGCGCTTCTTCGGGTGGCCGTGGGTGAAGATTTCCGTGAAATGCACCATCGCCGGGCGGCGCTTGGCCACCAGGATGACGCCGGAGGTCTCCCGGTCCAGGCGGTGGGCGGGTGAGGCGGTGAAGTCGTTGCGGGTCGCCTTGGGCCCAAGGTAGGCGCGCACGTAGTCCACCAGGGTGCCCCCGGTGATGCCGCTGCCGGTGTGGACGGCCATCCCGCTGGGCTTGTCCACGGCCATGAGCCAGTCGTCTTCCATCAGGATGACCAGCCGGGAGGGGTCCACCGGTGGCGGCGGGGGGGGCGGACGGTCCGATTTCGGACGCTCCGCGAGGGTGAGCTGCTCTTCGGTGCCGCGGATGGTGAGCACGTCTCCTTCGACAAGCAACTGCTCTGGCTGCGCGCGCTTGCCATTCACCCGCACCTTCTTGGTGCGGATCATCTTGAAGAGGTGGCTGACGGGGACGTTGGGCATCCGCTTGCGCAGGTGCTTGTCCAGCCGCATCCCGACGGTGTCGGCTTCGATTCGGTACTCGATCATTTGTGCTGGCGCCTGGACCAGAGCACACGAATAATTCGGGGTCCATGCCGAAAGCCCCAACTATCGAGAAGCTGCTCCAGAACGGTTCCGCCGAATGGAACAAGCTGCGCAAGTCCGGCCAGGCCCCCACCGGTCAGACGGGCGCCACGTTCACGCAGCTGTTCTCCGCCAACGCCGACCTCTCCGGACTGGAGCTGGTGGGCTCCGAGTGGGAGCGCTGTGACCTGTCGAAGATGAACTTCCGGGACACGGACCTCACCAACGCCTACTTCCACGGCGGCCGCCTCCAGGACTGCGACTTCCGGGGCGCCAACCTGGAAGGCTGTGTCTTCGAGAAGCTCAAGCTCCTGCGCTGTGACTTCACGGGCGCCAAGGGTCTGGAAGACCTGGAGATGGACGACGTGGACATGGACCGCGTGACGGGCCTGGACGGCGAGGAGGCCCCGCCGCCGCCGCCCCCGCCGGTGCAGGGCATCACGGCGTTCACCCGTGAGCAGCGCGAGAAGATGCTCGGCCAGACGCACGGGGGCGGCGCGATGGACGGCGCGGCCTCCCCGCACCCGGACGAGCTGCCCCCGTTCCGGCCGCAGGACCCGCCGGGCTCGCTCTTCTTCCGGGCGCTCAAGCGCGTGGGCGCTCCCCCGCTCTGGGTGCTGGACGTGCCGGGCCTGCGTCCCCTGCTGCCGCAGCGGCTGCCGCCGGGCAGCTCCCTGGAGACGCTCTACCGCGAGGCGGTGAAGACGCGGCTGGAGAACAAGAAGCCCGCGGCGGACCCCGGCGCGGTGGAGCGCGCGCAGAAGGCGCTGCGCATGGGCGGCAAGGAGGCCAACGTCGCGGCGGTGTACCTGCGCGAGGTGGGCGTGCTGCCCCTGTTCCGCTTCGCCGCGGCGAAGCAGCTCAAGGCGGAGCTGCGCACCGAGGTGGAGGTGGACGACCTCACGGGCTCCGTGGATCCGCGCACCACGGGCGCGCTGCTGGAGCTGCGCCTGACGCACGAGGTGGTGGAGCACGTGCACGAGGTGCGTCGCCGGCTGGCGGCCGCGCAGCTGTACACGTCGCTCTTGGAGGCGGGCTTCAACCCGGAGAACAACTGGGATGAGGCGCTGGAGTCCGCGGACGCGTCGCTGGAGCTGGCGAACGCGGCCACGGGCGAGGACCGTCAGGCGCTGCTGGAGGGCTTCCAGGTGTTCGCGGCCCTGCCGGAGGAGGCGCGCCTGCGCCGCCTGGCGTACCTGGCGGAGTCCGTGTCCAACCTGGAGCTGCTCAGCCGGCTGCCGGAGGGCATGGAGCCGCAGTGGCTGTCCGGTCCGGAAGTGCGCGAGTGCCACGACCGCGAGATGACCTACGTGCAGTCGCTCAAGGCGCAGGACATCCCGGCGAAGGTGCCGGCGCTGGCCGCGGCGGAGCTGGGCGTGCCCGAGGGCGAGGTGCCCGAGGAGAGCGACGACGACCTGTTCGTGCACGTGCGCTGCGACGTGTGCGGCAAGGAGAAGCTCATCGTCCAGTCGCCGGAGGCCTGAGGCCTTCGTCACGCAGGTGAGTTGAACGACACGGCCCGGCCGGAGCGCGCCTCCCGCCGGGCCTCGTCATGTCGCGCGGCGCCAGTGTGCGGCAGGCCGTGCCACCCTCGTCCCCCGGGGAGGCGTTCCTCCCGCGCCCGGCTCCCTACCTTCAGGCCACGCGGCGTGGCACCGCGAGCGAGGGTGCGGCGGGCGGGAT
>NZ_RAWL01000431.1:0-7087 GCF_003668885.1 Corallococcus sp. AB049A
GACCGGGGCGGGCGTGGGGGGCGCGGGCGGACGGCTGTAGCCCTCACCGGCGATGGCGCGCGACATCTTCTCCGCCATGGCGTCGCTGCCGGACAGCAGGAAGTGCTCGCGCGCGCGGCCGTACTCGCCCATCTGGGCGAAGGTCAGGCCCAGGTAGTTGTGGGCCTTCTTGTGGTCCGGGGCCAGGTCGGTGGCCGTCTCGAACTCTCGCGCGGCGCGCTGGAGCGCGTTCGTCTTCAGGTAGACGAGCCCCAGGTTCACGCGCAGCGTCGGGTCCACCGGGTTGTCCCGCACGAGCATCTCGTACAGGTCCGCGGCGCGGTCGAAGAGGCCCAGCTTGAAATACGTCAGGCCCAGGAGGTTCTGGGCCTTCTCGTGGCGCGGCTGGAGCGCGTGCGCACGCTCCAGGAAGTCCTTCGCTTCGGTGACCTTGCCGGCGCCCAGCAGTTCGCTTCCGCGCTGGAGCTGCTGCAGGAACTCCTCGTCAGCGGGGCCCGGCGACTTCGTCCCCTTCGTGCGCGTCGTCATTCTCGGATGTGGGCTCACGGCTGCTGGCCTCGGCCTGGGCGAGCCGCTCGCGCTCCTTGTAGTGGTAGTAGAGCTGGAGGACCTTGCGCACGTATTCCTGCGTCTCGGCGTACGGCGGCACCTGGCCTCCGTACTTCTTCACCGCGTCCGGGCCGGCGTTGTACGCGGCGACCATCTTCACCATGTCGCCGTCGAACATGTTGGCCAGCACGCGCAGGTAGCGCACGCCACCCTCGATGTTGTCCTTCGAGTCGAAGATGTCCTTCACATACATGTCCGACGCGGTGCCCGGCATGAGCTGCATCAGCCCGCTGGCGCCCTTGTGGCTGAGCGCGTTCGGGTTGAAGTTGCTCTCCGTGTGCATGATGGCGCGCACCAGCGCCGGCGGGATGCGGTAGCGCAGCGCCGCGTTGGTGATGTGCGGATCCAGCTCCGTGGGCGTCTTCGAGCGGCCCCGCACGGGCGCGGACTTGGCCGGCGCCGGCGTGAAGGTCCCGGACAGCTTGCGAGCCTTGCGCGCGCCGCCGGGGGGCACGTTCGTGTAGACGATGGTGCCGTCCTTCTCCACGTAGCTGTAGATGCCGTCGGAGGCATGCGCCGGGAGGGCGGCGGTCAGCAGGACGACGAGGGCGGTCAGGGCACGCATGGCGGCGGTGCGAAACCTTAGACAACACCCGGAAAGTCCTCAAGAAAACGCCTTGTTTCCAGCACTTACCGCCGTTAAGGCTGTCCGCCATGCCCCATCGGTTTGATTTCCTGGTCATGGGCGGCGGCGTGGCAGGCCTGTCGTTCGCCCTGCAGGCGGCCCAGCACGGCACGGTCGCCGTGCTCACCAAGCGCGAGCGCGGCGAGGGCAACACCGCCTACGCGCAGGGGGGTATCGCGGGCGTCCTGTCCCCCACGGACACCTTCGACGCGCACATCGACGACACGCTGGTGGCGGGCGCGGGCCTGTGCCACCGCGACGCGGTGGAGGTGACGGTGCGCGAGGGGCCCGCGCGCCTCAAGGAGCTGGTGGCGCTGGGCGCGGCGTTCGATCAGCGCGCCGGCGAGTTCGACCTCACGCGCGAGGGCGGCCACTCCGCCCGGCGCATCATCCACGCGGGCGACATCACGGGCCGCGAGGTGCAGCGCGCGCTCCTGGCCGCGTGCGACGCGCAGCCCAACATCACCTTCTTCCAGAACACGGCCGCCATCGACCTCATCCTGGACCGCCGTCCCCACACCCCGGCCGGCAGCCGGTGCCTGGGCACGTACGCGCTGATGGAGGACGGCTCCATCGAGCGCTTCCTCTCCAAGGTGACGGTGCTGGCCACGGGCGGCGCGGGCAAGGTGTACCTCTACACGTCCAACCCGGACGTCGCGACGGGCGACGGCGTGGCCATGGCGTACCGCGCGGGCGCGCGCGTGGCGAACATGGAGTTCTACCAGTTCCACCCCACGTGCCTCTTCCACCCGGAGGCCAAGAGCTTCCTCATCAGCGAAGCCCTGCGCGGCGAGGGCGGCAAGCTGCGGCTCAAGGGCGGCCAGACGTTCATGGACCGCTACCACCCCATGCGGGACCTGGCCCCGCGCGACGTGGTGGCGCGCGCCATCGACGCGGAGCTCAAGCGCACGGGCAACGACTGCGTCTACCTGGACATGACGCACCTGGGCCGCGCGTTCCTCACGGAGCGCTTCCCCAACATCTACGCCACCTGCAAGGCCTTCAACATCGACATGGCGGTGCAGCCCATCCCCGTCGTGCCCGCGGCCCACTACCAGTGCGGCGGCGTGGTGACGGACCTGCACGGGCGCACCAACATCCCGGGCCTGTACGCCATCGGTGAGGTGTCCTGCACGGGCCTGCACGGCGCGAACCGGCTCGCGTCCAACTCGCTGCTGGAGGGCCTCGTCTTTGGCCACCGCGCGGTGCAGGTGGCGTCGGAGGAGCTGGCGTCGCTGACGCTGCCGAAGGAGGACCCGCCGGCCTGGGACTCCGGCAGCGCGGTGGACTCCGACGAGAGCGTGGTCGTCACCCACAACTGGGATGAGATCCGCCGGCTGATGTGGAACTACGTGGGCATCGTCCGCACGGACAAGCGGCTGATGCGCGCGCGGCGGCGGCTGGAGCTGTTGCGCGAGGAGATCCGCGACTACTACTGGCGCTTCAAGGTCACCCGCGACGTGATTGAGCTGCGCAACATCGCGGAGGTGGCGCACCTCATCGTGGACTGCGCGAGCCGCCGCAAGGAGAGCCGGGGCCTGCACTACACCCTGGACTACCCGCACACGGACGAGCACCAGGGCACGCGCGACACCCTCCTCTCCCGGGAGCTGTGAGCACCCATGTCCCGTCCTCGCGGCATGATGGATGACCTCCCCGGCCCCTCCGGGCTGGGAGACGAACAGGGCCCCCGTGGGCAGGACGGGGGCGGACCGCCTCCGGGCCCCCAGCAGCCCAGGCCCAAGCTGCCCACGCCCTACGTCAGCTTCGCCATCATCGCGGGCGCGGTGGTGATGTTCTTCCTGAGCGACTCGCTGGGCCGGAACCTGGTGACGCCGGAGGGCGGGCGCTACGGCGTCGTGGGGCCGCTGGCGCTCTATGGCCCGTGGGTCCGGGACGGCGAGTACTGGCGCCTGTTGGGCATGGTGTTCGAGCACGGCGGCCCGCTGCACCTGCTCTTCAACATGTCCGCCGTCTATTCGCTGGGCGCGTCGCTGGAGCGCGGCATCGGCAGCTGGCGGTTCCTGGCGCTGTCGCTCGTCACGGCGCTGGGCGGTTCGGCCTTCGCGCTCCTCTTCAACTTCAACACCGTGACGGTGGGCGCGTCCGGGATGATTCTGGGCTGGGGCGGCGCGATGCTGCCCATCCTCACCCAGCAGGGCCGCCGGGAGCACATGTTCTGGCTCGTGCAGGTGGCGGTCATCAGCCTGCTGCCGGGCGTGAGCTGGGCCGGGCACCTGGGCGGCTTCCTCTTCGGCCTGCCGTGTGGCCTGGCGCTGCGGCAGGGCACGAAGTTCTACTCGCGCGCCATCCCCGTCCTGCTCTTCATCGCCGCGGCGCTGGCCGTGGTGGCCGCCAATCCCCAGCGGCATGGATACTTCTGACCATGGCTGAGAACACCGTGCGCAGCGTCTGCGTCTTCTGTGGCTCGCGCTCCGGCGTGCGCGCCGAGTACCGCGAGGCCGCCGCCAGGATGGGCGCCGCGATGGCGAAGCGCGGGCTGACGCTCGTCTACGGCGGCGCCAGCGTGGGGTTGATGGGCGCGGTGGCGGACGCCGTGATCGCCCACGGCGGCAAGGCCGTGGGCGTGCTGCCCCACTTCATGGACGCGAAGGAGCTGGCCCACCCGCGCCTGACGGAGCTGCACCGGGTGGACTCCATGCACGCGCGCAAGGCGCTGATGGCCGAGCGCTCGGACGCCTTCGTCGCCCTGCCCGGCGGCTTCGGTACGCTGGATGAGCTCTTTGAAATCGTCACCTGGGCGCAGCTGGGCCTGCACCGCAAGCCCATGGGCCTGCTGGACGTGGACGGCTTCTTCCAGCCGCTGCTCGCGATGGCGAAGCAGATGGTGGAGGCGGGCTTCGTCCCGGAGACGCAGGGCATGCCCTTCGCGGTGAACGCTTCCCCGGACGCGCTGCTGGACCGCCTGATGGCGGGCCCCACCATGCCGCTCACGTCGAAGTGGCTGAAGGACGGTCAGCAGACCTGAGGGCCGTCCCTCGCCGCGTCCTCAGCGCGCGTGGACCTTCAGCTCCGCGTTCCCCAGCGACGAGGCGACGCGGAGCATCACCTGCTCGGTGCCCTCGGGGATGACGGGCTGGCCGTCGGTGAAGACCTTGGGGAAGCGCACCCGGTAGCCCACCCAGAAGAGGCTGGCGTAGGGGTAGTAGGCGCGCACGTTGAGGTCCGCCCGGCCCAGGCGGCGGATCTCCATGGGCGTGATTTCACCCGCGGGCGTCACCAGCGCGATGCGCCAGATGCTGTTGCGGTGGGCGAAGTCGTCGTAGCGGTAGTCGTTGACGTGCACCGCCAGGAAGAACTCGTGGAACTTCGCCGCGTCCGCCTGTTCCTCCGCCAGCAGCTGCTCCACCTTCGCCGCGGGCAGCGCCTGGAAGATGGCGCGGCGGTGGATGCGGGCCTCGCGGAAGGCGGGCGTCTGGAACGTGGCCCCCGCGAAGACGCGCGTGTCGAAGCCGTCGTAGATCTCCCTGCGGTCCGAGTACCGGTCCAACACCGAGAGGTACGCGGACTCCTGCTTCGGATCATCCAGCGTGGGCGCGGGCTCCCCGACGACGGGGGGCGTGGTGGAGCAACCGCCCAGCACGCCCAGCAGCACCGCGGCCACCAGCAGCCTTCTCACGGGATGAAGTCCTTGCGCGTGAACAGCGTGGTGAGGCGGTGGCCGCCGGCCTCCACGGCCTCGCGTCCACCCTCCAGCCGGTCCACCAGCGCGAAGGCACCCAGCACCGTCAGGCCCTCCAGCTTCGCGCGCTCGATGGCCTTGATC
The DNA here is from genome assembly GCF_003668885.1 of Corallococcus sp. AB049A. NCBI lineage: Bacteria > Pseudomonadati > Myxococcota > Myxococcia > Myxococcales > Myxococcaceae > Corallococcus > Corallococcus sp. AB049A. Next base: position 5,022 of record NZ_RAWL01000431.1, read on the forward strand.
GTGGACGCGCCCGTCGTGACGACGTCCTCCACGATGGCCACCGGGGCGCCGGGGCCCAGCGCGGACAGGCCTTCAATCCACTGGCCGGTGCCGTGGCCCTTGGGCTCCTTGCGCACGATGAACGCGTGCAGGGGCTTCTGGCCGCCGCCCTCCAGGAAGCTGGTGAGGCTCACCGCCGACGCGAGCGGATCCGCGCCCAGCGTCAGCCCGCCCGCGGCCACCGCGGACGGAGCGTCCCGCCGGATGGCCTCCAGCAGCAGCCGGCCGATGAGGTAGTGGCCCTCGGCGAGCAGCGCGGTGCGCTTGCAGTCGATGTAGAAGTCCGACTCCTTGCCGGAGGACAGCACCACGCGCCGGCGCTCGAAGGAGCGCTGCGTGAGCACCTCCAGCAGCCGGGCGCGGTCACGTTCGAGCGTTTCCGCCATGGCCTACAGACCCTCCAGGTACGCCACCAGCTGCGCCGAGTAGCGCAGCTGCATGAGCAGCTCCGCCTTGCGCGATTCGTCCAGCGCCGCGAACACGTCCGCCAGCAGCGACAGGTCCTGGTTGAGGGCGCCCATGCGCTGCGCGACGTCCACCGCCAGCTCGTCCGCGTCGATCTCCTCCTCGACGCCCTCCGGGGCCAGCGTCTCCTCGGTGGCGAGCGCCTTCTCCAGCATGTCGCGCACCGGCGCCGTCAGCCGGCCTTCGGCCTCCAGCGACGTGCGCTTGGCCTCCAGCACGTCGTGCTCCACCGGCGAGGCGTGGATGGCCTCCGCCAGGGACAACAGGAGCGCGTCCTCGTCGGACAGCTCCTCGTGCACGCGGACCTGGACCTGGTCGCGCTTGAGGAAGCGCAGCGCCGCCACGCGGCGGAAGCCGCAGATGAGCTGGTAGCGGTCCTCGCCGCGCGGGCGCACGTCCACCGGGAACAGCTGGCCCAACCGCGCCAGGTCCGTGGCCAGCTCGGACACGTCGCCCTCGTCCCGCAGGCGGAAGGTGGTGTCCTCCTCCAAACGCTCCAGCGGCAACACCATCGCCGTCACCTGTCCCATCACGCGCGGCTCGATGGCCTGCGCGTGGGGCTCCCCTTCCGAAATCGCCGCGCCTTCGCTGGCGCCCTGCTCCGAACCGTCTCCAGAGTCCGCGGAGCCAGTGGAGCCCGCGTCCTCCTGGCTCGCCCGGCTCGCCACGTCCCAGATGCCGGCGCTCAGGAGCGCGTCGTCCGCGCCCGACACCGGTCCGGAGCGCGGCTCCGCCAGCACGTCCTTCGCCTCGCCGCCGCCGTCGCTGCCCGTGCCGGAGGCGTCCTGGACGCTCTCACCCGAGGACAGCTCCACGTAGCGGCCTGGGGACGGGGAGGCTTCGGTGCCCTCGCCCTGCCCCGCCGCGCCGGCGCCTTCCAGGCCGGAGCCCCCAGCCGAACCGCTGGAGGTCGCGGCGTCGTCACCGTGGGCCGCGCTGGACTCTCCGCCGGTCGTGGCGGCCTCGCCCCCGCTGCTGCTCGGGGACGCCATGCCCTCCGCGCTGGCGGTGCTCGCATCCGCCCCGCCCGGGGACGCAGCGTCCCCGGCACCGGCGGCCGCGGGGGTCTCCGTGCCCTCTCCGGGCACGTCCGTCCGGGCCCCGCCCGCTTCAGCTTCAGCGCGGGGGGCACCTTCCGGCGTCACGTCTCCACTCGCGCCCTCGCCCTGCCGCGGCGCGGACGCTTCCGTCGCGCCGTCCTGCGGGGACGGCGTCGCATTCTCACCAGGTGTGCCCGGCATCCCTTCCTGTCCCTCGGCCCTGTGCTCGGCGTCCATGGTGGCACCCCCGGTTGTTCCACCCGCGCGCCGCCGGAACGACGGCGCGGCGGGCGGGCTTTAACGGGACTTCTTCACCACGACCTTCTTCTTCGCGCCAGCACCCATCACGCGGGGGACGGGCGCGCCGGCACTGCTCGCCTGCTCAGTGGCGGCCGGACGCGGAGGCTCCGGCGCCCGGGCCGTGGTCGCGGCGGGCGGCGGGGGCGGCGGCAGCGGCTTGGCCGACGGACGGGCCACGACCGTGGCCGGTGCCGTCGTCGCCGCCGGAGTGCGCGCGGGAGG
>NZ_RAWL01000432.1:0-7082 GCF_003668885.1 Corallococcus sp. AB049A
GGCTGGTGATGGGGGCGGGAGTGCTGCTGGCGCTGGGGGCAAGCCCGGTGCGCGTGGAGCTGCTGGAGGAAGAGCGGGCCCAGGTGGTGCGGACCGGCGGCGGGCAGGCGTGCACGGTGGAGCGCTGGCGGCTGCCGCCGGGCGCGCGCGAGGGGGACGTCATCGTGGACGGCCGCCTGGACCCGGAGCGGACGGAGGCGCTGCGGCGCGAGGTGGCGCGGAAACGGGCCGCGCTGGCGGTTCCCCTTCCTCCGGGCCTTGAGCTGTGAGGTGGGGGCGCCGGTGCCCACGGAGGGGATTGGCGTTGACGGCCGATCCAGGATGGTGAACATGCGCGCGATGACGGAGTCCCTGCCCTTCCTCGAAGATGCCCAGCAGGGACTGGTGCGGCACTTCGGCCTGTCGGAGTTCCGCCCCGGCCAGGCCCCCGTCATCAGCTCCGTCCTCAGCGGCCGCAACACCGTGGTGGTGATGCCCACGGGCGCGGGCAAGAGCCTCTGCTACCAGCTGCCGGCGCTGCTGTTGCCGGGCATCACGCTGGTGGTGTCGCCGCTCATCGCGCTGATGAAGGACCAGGTGGAGCAGCTCGCCGCGAAGGGCATCGCGGCCACGTACATCAACTCGTCGCTGTCGGACGTGGAGCGGGCGGACCGCCTGCGCAAGCTGCGCGCCCGCGAGTACAAGCTGCTCTACGTGGCGCCGGAGCGCTTCCGCAGCGCGAGCTTCCTGGAGCTGGTGTCGGGGCTGGGCGTGGAGCTGCTCGCCGTGGATGAAGCCCACTGCATCTCCCAGTGGGGCCACGACTTCCGGCCGGACTACGCGCTGCTGGGCCAGGTGCGAAAGCGGCTGCGGCCTCCGCGCACGGTGGCCCTTACCGCCACGGCGACGCCGGAGGTGCGCGAGGACATCGTCCGGGTGCTCCTGATGAAGGACCCGGCGGTGTTCGCGCAGGGGTTCGACCGGCCCAACCTCTTCCTGGACGTGGTGAACGTCAGCGGGGACGAGGAGCGCCGGGACGCGTGCGCGAGCCTCGCGGCGAAGGGCGGCAGTGGCATCATCTACTGCTCCACGCGCAAGGCGGCGGAAGGGATGCACTCCGCGCTCGTCACGCGCAAGGTGAACGCGGTGCTGTACCACGCGGGCATGGAGGACGACGCCCGCCGCCGCGCGCAGGAGGACTTCATGTCCGCGAAGGAGGCGGTGGCGGTGGCCACCAACGCCTTCGGCATGGGCATCGACAAGCCGGACATCCGCTTCGTCGCGCACGCCAACATCCCCCGGGCGGTGGAGGCGTACTACCAGGAGATTGGCCGCGCGGGCCGCGACGGCAACCCCGCCACGGCGGTGCTCCTCTTCAACCACGCGGACGTGTACACGCAGGAGCGCCTCATCGAGAGCAGCCACCCGTCCGAGGCCATCCTGTCGGACATCTGGGCGCAGCTGCAGGCCGTGGAGGAGTTCGACCGGGGCGTGCACGCGCTCGCGGGCATGGTGGGCGCCAGCGAGTTCGAGGTCTCCGCCGCCCTCAAGATTTTCGAGCGCGAGGGCAAGCTGGAGCGCGGCGGCCGGGGTGAAGGCGAGTACGGCATCACGCTCACGGACAAGGCGGCCAGCGCGCAGCCGCACGCGGCGGAGACCCAGCGGCTGTTGCGCTCGCTGCTGGAGACCTTCCCCGTGGGGCGGCAGGCCACCACGGAATTGCCCATCCTCGCGCGGCGCACGGGGCTCACGGAGGACGACGTCCGGCACGCGCTGGGCCTGCTGGAGAAGTCCGGCGTGGTGCGGGTGCGCCGGCCCTTCGCGGGGCGCTCCATCCGCGCGCTGGAGCGCGTCCCGTTCCGCGAGCTGACGGTGGACCTGTCCCGCATTCGCGAGCAGGAGCGGCTCAACCGGCTGATGCTCAAGCGGATGGCGGACTACGCGTACACGCCGAAGTGCCGGCGCGCGTTCATCCTGCGCTACTTCGGCCAGGCGGACGCGGCGGCGGTGTGCGGCAAGTGCGACCGGTGCGCGGGCAGCATGATGCCCAAGCCGTCCGGCGCCGCCTCACGCTCCGCGCCGGCCGTGTCCGGGGCGCCGGTGATGGCGTACAGCGAGCTGGCGTCCATGGAGCTGCGCCGCTGGCGCAAGGACCTGGCCAAGGACCTGGACGTCCCGCCCTTCATCATCTTCAACGACGCGACGCTGCTGGGGCTGGCCGCCGCGCTGCCGGTGGACCGCGAGTCCTTCCTCGCGGTGAAGGGCACCGGGGAGAGCCGCTGGGAGCGCTTCGGCCCCAAGGTGGTGGACATCTGCCTGATGGCGCGCGCGGCGGGCCATGAGCCGCAGGCGGCACCCGTGGCCCCGCGCATCCGCAAGGCGAAGACGCGCCGTTAGCCGTCGCCGGGCGGAGGAGGACTTCCACCGCCGCGGGTGGCGCGAAGCAGCGCGAACCGCAGCACGGCCATGATGGCACCCACCACCAGGGCCAGGAGGAAGATGACCGCCACGGTGACGACGCCGAAGACGGCGCGCACGCCCAGGTCGGTGATGCGGCCGCTGAAGTACGCCTCGCGCAGCGGCCCCATGGCGTGCACCAGCTCCAGGGCCCGCGCCGGCAGCGAGTCGAGCGCCATGGAGAGGCGCTCGAAGAAGGGGGCGTGGTACCGCCGCCGCACGGACTCCACGACGATGCCCGCCAGGAGGTAGAGCACCGACAGCAGGAAGGCGTTGCCCCACATGACCTTCAGCAGGGGGGAGGACGGCGGCCGCGGGTCGCTCACGTCGACCACGCTAGCGCGACGCCCGGCGCTTGAGGAGCGGAAGGGCCTTCTTCACCCGGTTCGCCTCCGGCGCCCCTCCGGCCAGCTTCAGGAAGGCCTCGTAGGCCTCCACGGCCCTGGGCAGCTCCGCGGTCTCGCGCACCAGCACGTCCGCCAGCGCCAGGTGCGCCAGCCCGTCCGTGGGCTCCAGCTCCACGGCCTTGGCCAGCGCCTCGCGCGCGGGGGCCTCCTGACGCTGCTTGAAGGCCACCAGCCCCAGGGCCAGGTACGCGCGCCCGCTGTACGGGGCCAGCTTCACGGCCTCGTCGGCCGCCGCGCGGGCCTCCTTCACGGCCCCGGCGCCCAGCAGCACGCGCGCCAGCGTCACCTGGGCGAAGGCCTTGTCCCAGACGGTGGGCGCCTTGTCCGCCAGGTCCTGCAGCGTGCGCGCCGCGCCCCGTCCGCCGCCCGGCAGCTGCGTGTACAGCTCGCCCACGCGGCCGCACGTCGCGTCCGGTCCCTCGCGCCGCGCCGCCGCGAAGGCCGCGTCCGCGCTCTCCACCTGGCCCTGGCGAAGGAACGCCTGGGCGATTTCGCAGAAGGTGTCCGGGTCCTTGGAGTCCAGCTTGTTGGCGCGCTCCAGCGCCGCGAAGCCGCCCTTGGCGTCGCCGTTGGCGAACAGGAGCGCCGCGCGCAGCCGCTGCCCCTCCGCGTCGTCCGGCGCCAGCTTCACCGCCCGGCCAGACGCGCCTTCCGCCTCCTTGCGGCGGCCGGACTGGTACAGCGCCAGCGCGAAGCCCTTCTGCGCGGCGGCGTTGCCCGGGTTGTCCAGCTGCCAGGCCTCGAACTGCTTCAGCGCCTCCGGAGTCCTACCCAGCGCCAGCAGCGCGCGGCCCAGGGCGTCACGGGCCTCGCCGTGCGCGCCGTTGCGCTCCACCGCCTGCGTCAGCGGCTTGAGCGCCATGTCCGGCAGGCCGCGCGACAACAGCAGCCGCCCCAGCGAGCACGCGCCCTCGTAGTCGCGCGGGTCCTTCAGCGCCTCGTCGAACTGGGACTGCGCCTTGTCGAGCGCGCGCTCGCGCCAGTACACCTGTCCCAGCGCGACGCGCAGGTCCGTGCGGGGCTTCTTGGCCACCGCCTTCTCCAGCACGTCGCGCGCCTGGGCGGCGTTGCCCTCGTGCGCGTCCGCCAGCGCCAGCCACGCCACGGCCTCCGGCGGATAGCGGTCGTTGACGCGCGTCTTGCCCAGCTCCACGCGGGCCTTCTTCCAGTCCCCGAGCCGCGCGTACGCGGCGCCGCGAACCAGCGACACCTTGCGGCCGCCGTCGGCCTCCAGCCGCTGCAGGGCCTCCTTCTCGCGGTCGCGGTCCAGCAGCGTGCGGCCCAGGCCCTCCTTCGCGGCCTCGCTCTTGGGCTGCAGCTTCAGCGCGGCCTCGTAGGCCTGCTGCGCGGCCTCCAGCTTGCCCGCCGCGCGGCCCGCGGCTCCCAGCGCCAGCTGGAAGTCCATGGCCAGCGGCCCCTGCACGCCCTTGGAGAGCATGGCGCGCGCCTCGTCGTACTTGCCCAGCGCGGACAGCAGCTCGCCGTGCACCAGCTGCTGACGGGGCTGGAGCGCGGGGGGCAGCTTCGGGTCCTGCGCGAGCGGCGCGACCTCCGCCAGCGCCGCGTCCAGGTCCTGCTCCAGCGCGAGCCGGCTCTCCGCCATGCCGATGCGCGCGGCCGGGTGCTCCTTGGAGACGTCGCGCGCGCGCTTGAACATCTCCAGCGCCTGCGGGAAGTCCTCGGAGGCGAGGTAGTAGTCGCCCAGCGCGACCAGCGCGCGGACGTTGCCCGGCGACGCCTTGAGCGCGCGGTCGAAGCGGTCCAGGGCCTTCTTCTCGTCCTTGGCGGCGATGAGCAGGCGGCCCGCCAGCGCGTGCACCTCCGTCACGTCGTCCTGCGAGGCGAGCAGCGCGCGGTTCGCGGCCTCACGCGCCCGGTCATCCGCGACGAGCGCGTTGGTGGCCAGCACCAGGCCGTTGAAGCCGACCTTCACGCCCGGCTTCTCCAGCGCCTCCAGCGCGAGCCGGCGGTCCTCCGCGCTGGCGCCGTGGTCCAGGTAGCGCAGCGCGTGCGCATAGCCCGTGAGCGCCCAGGCGGCGGGGCTGGACTCGTCCATGTCGCGCGCGCGTTCGAGCTGGCGGAGCGCTTCATCCAGCGACGCGCCCGTGTCCTGCGCGATGGCGCGCTTCGCGAGCTCCAGCGTCTCCGACAGCGTCTGCCCGCCCTGACGGGAGCGGTAGAGGATGAAGAAGCCGGCGCTCGCGCCCAGGAAGATGAGGGCCACGAAGAGCGCCACGGTCTTCGCGCCATAGCGCTCGATGAGGGACTGCTTCGCGCGCTCCTTGGCGATCTTCTCGTGCATCTCACGCTCGTACTTCGCCGCGAGTGCCTCCGTGTCCTGCGCGTTCGCCGCCGCCTTGTTGCGCGCCGCGGCCGCCGCCAGCTCCGTCGCGTCCGGGATGTCGTCCAGCAGCGAGCGCTTGCCGCCCGCGCCCTGCGCGACCGGAGCCGGAGTCACCGGCGCGGCCGGGCGGGCCCGCACCGCCTCCAGCGGAGGAAGGTCCCCGAGCAGTCCCCCACCCTGCGGCTGGGAGGGCGCCTCGGCCGGAGGAGCATCGGGGAGGTCCACCAGCATCCCCGGCTTGCGTGAGGGGCTGGAGGAGGCCTGTGCGGTCGCGGGTTGCTCCGGCGGCGCAGCGTCCGCCGCGTCACGCGACGGATCCGCGCTGTCCCCGGAGCCAGGCTCCTGACCCGAGTCCGACGCTTCACCAACCGCCGGATCCGCACGGGTGTCCGCCGCCGCACGCTCCGAACCCGGCCCCTGGCCCGGATCCGCCGAGGCACGGCCGCGCCCCGAACCCGGCTCCTGCCCCGGATCCACCGGGCCGCGCGCCAGGTCCACCGCTGCGCCATCGCCGCGCGCATCCTCCGGCACCGGCGTCCCGGCCGGCGCCAGGGGCCCACCATGCGCCTCCACGGCGGCAACCCTGGAGGCCGCGAGCGCATCCATGCCCCCCGCGGGCGTCTCCGTCCGCGCGGAACGCTTCGGCTCCAGTCCGGCCGCCGCGGCGGCGCGCGCGTCGAACGCGGACGGGGCAGCTTCCGGCGCGGGCGGCTCCGGCGCCTCCTCCTCCGGCGCGGCCGCGGCGGGCGTCGACAGGGTGCCCAGGTCCTCGAAGATGGGCGCGGGGCCACCGGCCAGCGCCTGCTGCGCCTGCTCCAACCACTGCTTCACGCGCCCGTTGTTGGGCTGCAGCGCCACGGCCTTGCGAAGGATGGGCAGCGCGGAGCGGTACAGCCCGCGCTGCAGGAGCACGTCGCCAATCAGGTTGTAGGCGTACGGGTTGTCCCGCTCGATGGAGATGGCCTGGTCGAACTGCTCCATTGCCTCCGCGGGCCGCCCCAGCTGGATGAGCGCCTTGCCCCACAGCACCCGCCCCACGGTGGAGGTGGGGTGGTGGGAGATGCCCTGCGTACACACCTCGATGGTGCGCTGCGCGTCACCCTTCTCCAGCAACGCCTTCGCCAGCTCCACGAAGACGGAAGAGGTCGGGTCCTGCCGGAGGAGCTGCTCGTAACGCTCCACCATCGACTTGGCCATGTTGAGTCGCGACTCCGGTGCGCTAAGCGGGGGAGCGCGGACCATACCACCGCCCTCGTCCGTTCCACCCACCGGCTGGTAGCGTCGCGTGCATGAAACGCCTGCCTGCCTTGATGGTCGCCCTGGTCCTCGGTGGGGCCTGTGCCCACACCCCGCCCAAGGGGGACCTGGAACTGCTCCAGCCCGCCGTCGAGGGCTTCCACAAGAACCTGCGCTGGAGGAACTACCGCGCCCTGTCCGCCTACCTCGTCCCCGAGGAGCGCAAGGACTTCGAGCGCCAGCGCCGCGAGCTCCACGACGACCGGGACCTCACCGTCACCGACTACGAGATTGAGGACGTGAAGGTCGCCGACGACGGCCGCCGCGCCACCATCCAGAGCCGCATCCAGTGGATGCGCCTGCCCTCCGTCACCGAGCAGAACGACACCGTCACGTCGGAGTTCGTCTTCCGCGACGGCGCCTGGCTGCTGGAGAAGCAGCAGTCGGGTCCGTTCGACGGGGAGTTGGAGCCGAAGGAGCCGGCGACGACACCGCCGCCGTCTCCGTAGCCCGCAAAAAAGTCGCCCACCGTCTCGGGGCCGGCCGAGACGATGGGCGTCGAGGGTTCCCCAATGGAACCCCCTACCAGGGTGACGATGTCGCGCGGTACTTCCGGCCCGCTGCGACCCCGCCGTGTTGCCTGGTCTCTAGAGCAATGC
>NZ_RAWL01000433.1:0-7062 GCF_003668885.1 Corallococcus sp. AB049A
GTCCAAGGGGGCCTCGAGGAGGCGGCAGCAGGGCCTACATTTCGGGCGCGTCCCCGCGGCGAGAAGGTATGGTGCCTGCCGCCAAGGAGAACCCAAGACCATGTCCAACGTGACCCCTGACAAGCCCTCCCACAACGAAGACGACTACTTCGCGCGCGAGGAGATTGAAGCCAAGCGCAAGCTGGCCCTCGAGCAGTCCAAGGAGATGGCCGCCCAGCAGCGCGAGTCGCTCAAGCAGCTGCACTACATGAAGTGCCCCAAGTGCGGCATGGACCTGCAGACGCTGAAGCAGGGCAACGTGGAGCTGGACAGCTGCTTCAACTGCCACGGCGTCTGGCTGGACGCGGGTGAGCTGGACGAGGTCATCAAGCAGCACGGCCACGAGGGGAGCGGCAAGGTGATGGGCGCCATCCTCAACCTGTTCAAGCGCACGCCGCCGACCCCGTAGTCCCCCGTCTGGAGGAGGCTTCCCCATGGCCCTCACGCTCGAGCAGGTCCGGCACGTGGCCACCCTGGCGCGGCTGTCACTGACGCCGCAGGAGGAGGAGCGCTATGCCACCCAGCTGTCCGCGGTCCTGGACGCGGTGGCGGAGCTGGAAGCGCTCGATGTGAGCCAGGTGGAGCCCACCTCCCACGCGACGCTCGCGTCCTCGCTGTTGCGCGAGGACGTGCTGCGTCCGTCGCTGCCCCCGGAAGCCGGGCTCGCCAACGCGCCGGCGAAGGTGGGCAGCGCCTTCGCGGTCCCGAAAATCCTGGAGTAGCCCGCCATGTCGTCGCTCACCGACCTGTCGATGCTGGAGCTGGCGGCGAAGCTGGCTTCGCGCGAGGTGTCCTCCGTGGACGCCACGCGCGCGAGCCTCCAGCGCATCGCCCAGGTGGATCCCAAGGTCCGCGCGTTCCTGCGCGTGGACGAGTCCGGGGCGCTCAAGGCCGCCGAGGCCAGCGACGCGCGCCGCAAGGCCGGCAGCCCGCTGAGCGCGCTCGACGGCGTGCCCGTGGGGCTCAAGGACATCTTCCTCACGCAAGGGGTGGAGACCACCTGCGCCTCGCGCGTCCTGGAGGGCTTCGTCCCGCCCTATGACGCCACCGTGGTGCGCCTCCTGAAGGAAGCGGGCCTGCCGCTGTTGGGCAAGCTGAACATGGACGAGTTCGCCATGGGCTCGTCCAATGAATCGAGCGCGTACTTCCCGACCCACAACCCGTGGGACCTGACGCGCACGCCGGGCGGCTCGTCCGGTGGTTCGGCCGCCGCGGTGGCGGCGCGTGAGGTGTTCGGCGCGCTGGGCACCGACACGGGCGGCTCCATCCGCCAGCCCGCGGCGCTCACCAACACCGTGGGGCTCAAGCCCACGTATGGGCGGGTGTCGCGCTACGGCGTCATCGCCTTCGCCTCGTCGTTGGATCAGCCGGGCCCCATGGCTCGCACGGTGGGGGACACCGCGGCGCTGTTCCAGCTCATCGCGCGGCATGATCCGCTGGACTCCACCTCCGCGGACGTGGAGACGCCGGATTGCCTCACGGGGCTGGAGGACGGCGTACGCGGCCTCAAGCTGGGCGTGCCTCGCGAGTACTTCGCGGAGGGCATGGACCCGGAGGTCGCTGGCACGCTGCGCGCGTCGCTGGAGGAGCTGGAGAAGCTGGGCGCGACGCTGGTGGACGTGTCGCTGCCGCACACGAAGTACGCGCTGGCGACGTACTACCTGCTGGCGTCCTCCGAGGCGTCCAGCAACCTGGCCCGCTACGACGGCATCCGCTACGGGCAGCGGGCGAAGGACGCGCGCGGGCTCAAGGAGCTGTACACGCAGACGCGTGGGCAGGGCTTCGGCGCGGAGGTGAAGCGCCGCATCATGCTGGGCACCTACGCGCTGTCCGCCGGCTACTACGACGCGTACTACCTGCGCGCGCAGAAGGTCCGCACGCTCATCCGCGAGGACTTCACGAAGGTGTTCCAGCAGGTGGACGCCATCGTGTCGCCCACGTCGCCGGTGCCGGCGTTCAAGCTGGGCGCGAAGGTGGACGACCCGCTGTCCATGTACCTGATGGACGTCTACACGCTGCCGTGCAACCTGGCGGGCCTGCCGGGCCTGTCCGTGCCGTGCGGCTTCACTCAAGGCGGGCTGCCCATCGGCATGCAGCTGTTGGGGCGCCCCTTCGACGAGGCCCGCCTGCTGCGCATCGCCCGCGCGTTCGAGCGCGAGCACGACTTCTTCCGCCGCGCCGCCCCCGTCTAGCGGGCGCGGACACACGGGTGACACCGCCATGCCCCTGAGCGACTTCCAGACGGTCATCGGACTCGAGGTCCACGCGCAGCTGCTCACGCAGTCGAAGATTTTCTGCGGCTGCTCCACCGCGTTCGGCGCGGAGCCCAACCACCACACCTGCCCGGTGTGCCTGGGCATGCCCGGCGTGCTGCCGGTGCTCAACCAGCGCGTGGTGGAGTACGCGGTGCGCACGGGCCTGGCGCTCGGGTGCACGGTGGAGTCCACGAGCGTGTGGAGCCGGAAGAACTACTTCTATCCGGACCTGCCCAAGGGCTACCAAATCACCCAGTATGATCAGCCCATCTGCGAGTGGGGCGAGCTGGTCATCGACACGCCCTCCGGTGAGAAGACGGTGCGCGTGCGCCGCATCCACCTGGAGGAGGACGCGGGCAAGAGCATCCACGACGCGTCCGCCTCCGCGGGGCAGAGCCTGGTGGACCTGAACCGCGCGGGCGTGCCGCTGATGGAGATCGTCAGCGAGCCGGACCTGCGCGACGCGGACGAGGCGGTGGAGTACCTCAAGGCGCTGCGCGACGTGCTGGTGTACCTGGGCGTCAACGACGGCAACCTGGAGGAGGGCAGCTTCCGCTGCGACGCCAACGTGTCGGTGATGCCCAAGGGCTCCACCACGTACGGGCAGCGCTGCGAGCTGAAGAACCTCAACTCGTTCCGCTTCCTCAAGCAGGCCATCGAGTACGAAGCGGCGCGCCAGGTGGACGTCATCGAGTCCGGCGGCAAGGTGGACCAGGAGACGCGCCTCTGGGACGTGAACAAGGGCGTCACGCGGTCCATGCGCTCCAAGGAGGACGCGCACGACTACCGCTACTTCCCGGAGCCGGACCTGCCGCCGCTCCTGGTGTCGGACGCGCTGCGGGATTCACAGCGGCAGTCGCTGCCGGAGCTGCCGCGCGCCAAGCGCACGCGCTTCATGAGCGAGTACGGCCTGCCGGCCTACGACGCGCGCATCCTCACCGCCGAGCGCCCGCTGGCGGACTTCTTCGAGGCCTGCGCGAAGCACGTCTCCGACGCGAAGAAGCTCTCCAACTGGTTCCTGGGGGAGCTGAGCCGCCTGCTCAAGGAGGAGGGCACGCCCATCTCCGCGCTGCGCTTCACCCCGGCGCAGCTGGGCGAGCTCTTGACCACGGTGGAGAAGGGCACGGTGTCCGCGAACGCGGCGAAGGACGTGCTCGGGGAGATGTTCCGCACGGGCCGCGCGCCCGCGGACATCATCGCGGAGAAGGGCCTGGCGCAGGTCAGCGACGTGGGCGCCGTCGAAGCGGTGGTGGACGACATCCTCGCGAAGAACGCGGGCGAGGTGGAGAAGTACAAGGCCGGCAAGAAGAGTGTGTACGGCTTCTTCGTGGGCCAGGTGATGAAGGCCATGAAGGGCAAGGGCAACCCCGGCCTCGTCAACGAGCTGCTCAAGAAGAAGCTGGGGGACTAGCGGGGCACGGTGACGTGGAGCACGTCCTCTCCGCGCGGATCCGCGGACTGGGCGAGCACGTGCACGTCGTCCGGTCCCCGGCGCTCCAGGATGAGCGAGGGCGCCTCGAAGGTGTTGTCGAAGAAGCCGCCGGTGAGCTGCGGGTTCACCGCGTAGCGCACGCGCTTCAGGGTGCGCAGCTGCGTGAAGAGGCCTTCGTTGAACCACTGCTCGCGGCGCAGCTGTGTCTCGCCCGGCGCGTTGAAGGCCCAGGGCGCGTCCCAGCTCCACGCGTTGGCGGACGGCTGCGCGAGCACCTCCACGCCCAGCGCGTCCAGGTACTGCGCGCAGGGCACGAAGTAGGGTTCGCCGGACGTGTGGGGTTCGCGGAAGCCGTCGTAGCAGACGAGCGTCCCCAGCTTCCCGAACGGCGTGTCCAGCACGGGCAGGTCCTCCGGGCGGCCCGGGCTCAGGTGCAGCACGTCCTCCTGCGTGGGCACCAGGTTCACCTTGCGCGTGACGGCCACGCAGTGGCCCTCCGGTGAGAACGTGTAGCTGGTGTTGAAGGTGCGCGCGCCCGCGGGTTCGTACTCGGGCGTGTCCGGGCCCAGCCGGTTCATGGGCAACAGCGCGCTGCCGGCCACCACCCACAGGCCGAAGCCGCGCGCGATGCCGGAGAAGGTCCCGTACATGGCCCGGTGCACGCGCGGCGCCACCGTGGCGTAGAGGCATTCCTCCAGCGTCGGCGGGTGGAAGGCGCTCCACGTGCGGAACATGCCCAGCCACTCCGCGAGCGCCACGCGCGTCATCGCGCCGTTCGTCGTCTTGCGGTTGCGCACGCGCGGCAGGTGCCCCATCAGCCCCAGCGCCGCGCCCACCATCTCCGGCCAGACGGCGAGCGCGGGGTTCAACGGCCGGCCCGAAGCGTCCCGGGGGCGCAGCGCGTCCACGCGGGCCGCCAGCGCCCGGTGATGCGCGGCGAAGGTCTCCGGCGAGGCGTAGTCGTCGAGCGTGACGCGCGGCTGGATGGCGAACAGGTCGAGGGAGGTGGCCACGGTGCCGCGAGGATGACACCCGCCCCAAGGGCACGCGAGCCTCCCGGCGATGGACCGTCAGCTTCCGGGAGTGCCACCGTCGGGGCCGTGATGCGCATGAAGAGGACACTCCAGGTCGAGGTGCACGCGTTCGTCGACACGGCGGAGGCGCTCGCGGGACGCAAGGCGAAGGCCCGGGGCGTGGCGCCCGACAACACCGTGTGGTGGCTCGCGGAAGACGACGAGGTCCTTCACTTCGCGGACGCGTGGGACTTCTGGGAGCGCTTCACGCTGCCTGCCGGCGCCCCGGACTTCGACTACGTCCAGCCGCTTCCCGACGGGGAGGTGCTGCTCGTGAACGCGCGGTGCCGCTACCTTTCCGAGAAGCAGCATGAGCGCAACGCCCACGTCTATTCGCCGGAAGGCCTGTTGCTGCGGGAGCTGACCCTGGGCGACGGCATCGCGGACGTGCAGACGACGTCCGATGGACAGCTCTGGGTCAGCTACTTCGACGAGGGCGTCTTCGGGAACCGGGGCTGGGGCGGTGAGGGGCCTCAGCGGCCCATCGGTGAGGACGGCCTGGTGCGCTTCGATGCGCTGGGACAGCGGCAGGAGAGCGGCGTGCGGATGGCGCTGCCCGGAGAGCAGATCATCGTGGACTGCTACGCGCTCAACGTCGCGTCGGAGCAGGAGACCTGGTTCTACAGCTACACGGACTTCCCGCTCGTGCGCATGCGGCCCGGACAGCGCTCCACGGTCTGGAACTCTCCGGTGCGAGGCGCGCACGCCATCGTCGTCAGCGGCACGCACGTCCTGTTCGGGGGCGGCTACGACGCGGCCTGCGAGCTCCAACTCTTCACGCTGTACGACCGGGGCCACCAGCGCCTGGGCCCCTTGGCCCGCGTCGTCCTCACGGACGAGACGGGCCGTGCGTGGCAGCCCTCGTGGCTCAAGGGCCGGGGCGCCTGGCTCCACGGCGCGGAAGGGACTCGCCACTTCCGCGTGCACATGGACGAACTGACTGCCCGCGCGGGGGCTACTTGAGGAAGCCCAGCTCGCGCAGGCGCTGCTTGAGGAACGCGTCCGCGGTGATGGGCGGGTGGCGCGCGGGGTTGTCCGGCGTCTCCGTCTGCGGCAGCGGCTTCAGGATGCAGTCGGAGAACGGGTGCACGAAGAAGGGCATGGAGTAGCGCACCGTGTCCTGCTCCGGGCTGGGCGGGTTCACCACCCGGTGCGTCGTGGACGGGATGACGCCGTTCATCACCCGGCTCAGCATGTCGCCCGAGTCCACGACAATCTGCCCGCGCAGCGTGTCCACCGGGATCCACTCGCCGTCGCGCGTGAGCAGCTCCAGGCCGCCGGCCGTGCCCTCGCACAACAGCGTGATGAAGTTGATGTCCTCGTGCTCCGCGGCGCGCACCGCGCCCGGGATGAAGCGGTCCTTCAGCGGCGGGTAGTGGATGAGCCGCAGCACGGAGTTGCCGTCCACCGTCATGTCGCTGAGCGTGTTGCGCGCGATGCCCAGGTACTCCGCCAGCGCCTGGAGCATCACCGTCGCCGCGTCGTCCAGCTCCCGGTAGAGCGTCAGCGTGTGCTCCCGGAAGGTGGGCACCTCCTCCGGCCACACGTTGGCGCCATAGTCCTCGCGGTACGGGTGGCCCACGGGCAGCTCCCGGCCCACGTGCCAGAACTCCTTCAGGTCCCCCACCTTGCGGTTCTTCGCGTGCTCCTGGCCAAACGCCATGAAGCCCCGCTGCCCCGGACGCTCCGGCACCGCGTAGCGCGTCTTGGTGGACTCCGGCAGCTGGAAGAAGCGCTCCACGTCCGTGTAGGTGCGGCGGATGAGGGCGTCATCCACGCCGTGGCCCTCCACGGTCACGAAGCCGAACTCCTTGAGCGCGTCGCCAAAGACCTGGACGAAGCGGGCCCGCTCCTCGGGATTGCCGGAGCGGTAGTGGGACAGGTTCACGGTGGGGATGCGTCGGGCCGAGCGGGACATGCGCGCATCCTATCCGCGTGACACCTTCCTGACACGTCGCAGTCCGCCGCCCAACCGTCACCCCGGCCCCGGGGCTGGATGCCCCCTCACTTTGCGACACCCACCCTTGGCGGCAGTGGATGCCGGGCTTCCGGGATGTGCAGATTGGGCAGGGAATTGGCCAGGGGGGGCTGTATGGCCGAAGTGGCGAGGAACGAGCGCACGTGTTCTGCGTGCGGGCGGGGACATGGCGAGGGGACGTCGTGCGACACGCTCGTCCGGGAGGCCGGGGGCGGTCCCGGCAAGGCCGTGGAGGCACCGGCCGCCGTGGCCGCGACAGAGGAGGTGGATCCGCTGGTGGGGACC
>NZ_RAWL01000434.1:0-7036 GCF_003668885.1 Corallococcus sp. AB049A
CCCTCCACCCGTCCCGCCCCTCCCGACCCGTGGGGCGCCGTGCTCGCGCTCGCGGTGGTGGGCGCGTGGGGCGGGCACCTGGCGTGGATGCTGGCGGGCCCCGGGCTGCCGTGGGCCTCACCGCTCCCCTGGCTGCACGTCGTCCTGCAGATGTGGCTGTCCACCGGCCTCTTCATCACCGGCCATGACGCCATGCACGGCACGGTGTCCCTGAACCGCCGGGTGAACACGGCGGTGGGCACGCTGGCCTGCTTCCTCTTCGCGGGGCTGTCCTACCGCCGGCTGGTGGTGAACCACCGCGCCCACCATGCCGACCCCACCGGGGACGACGACCCGGACTTCGCGGCCCGGGGCCTGTCGTTCTGGCCGTGGTTCGGGGCCTTCATGGTCCGCTACACGACCTGGCCTCAAATCGCGGTCATGGCGCTGAAGTTCAACGCGCTGCTGTGGCTGGGCGTGCCCCAGGCGCGCATCCTGGCCTTCTGGGTGCTGCCGTCGGTGCTGGCCACCGTGCAGCTGTTCTACTTCGGCACGTACCTGCCGCACCGGCGTCCGGACACGGAGGCCATGGCGCCGCACCATGCGCGCACCCTGCCGCGCAACCACCTGTGGGCCCTGCTGTCGTGCTTCTTCTTCGGCTACCACTGGGAGCACCATCAGTCCCCCGGCACTCCCTGGTGGCGGCTGTGGCGGGTGAAGGACGCCCGGCGGTAACCGGAAAAGGCGCTGGAGCGTTATAGAGGGAGCCATGCGCGACAAGCTCCCTCCCGAGCCCCCCGGCTCCGAAGTGACGCCCGAGAAGCTCTACCTGCGCCGCCGCGAGTTCCTCAAGAACGCGGGCCTGTTCGCGGGCACCGCCGCGGTGGTGGGCGGAGGGCTGTACCTGCTGGGCATGAAGCGCACCCGGCCCATGGACGGCTTCGTGCCGGACGCGGGCACGGTGGACCAGCCCGTGGCGCCCGCGCAGGGGCTCTTCGACACGGACGAGCCCCGCACGCCCTACGAGGACGTCACCACCTACAACAACTTCTACGAGCTGGGCCTGGACAAGAACGACCCGGCCCGCCGCGCGCACCTCTTGAAGACGCGGCCGTGGACCGTCGTCATCGACGGGGAGGTCCACAAGCCGTGGACCGTGGACGTGGATCAGCTCATCTCCGCCTTCCCGCTGGAGGAGCGCGTCTACCGGATGCGCTGCGTGGAGGCCTGGTCCATGGTGATTCCGTGGCTGGGCCTGCCCCTGGGCAAGCTCCTGGACCGCGTGCAGCCCACGTCCTTCGCGAAGTACGTGGCCTTCACCACGCTGGAGGACCCGGAGCAGCTGCCCGGCCAGAAGAGCCCGGTGCTGGACTGGCCCTACGTCGAAGGCCTGCGCCTGGATGAGGCCCGGCACCCGCTGACGCTGCTGGCCACGGGCCTGTACGGCAAGCAGCTGCCCGCGCAGAACGGCGCCCCGCTGCGGCTGGTGGTGCCGTGGAAGTACGGCTTCAAGGGCATCAAGTCCATTGTCCGCATCACCCTCACGCGCGAACGGCCGCCCACGACGTGGAACCTCGCCAACAAGCGCGAGTACGGCTTCTACGCCAACGTGAACCCGGCGGTGGACCACCCGCGCTGGAGCCAGGCCTCGGAGCGCCGCATCGGTGAGTCGTCGCGCCGGCCCACGCTGCCCTTCAACGGCTACGCGGACGCGGTGGCCGGCCTCTACCGCGGCATGGACCTGAAGCAGGACTTCTAAAACCATGGCCTCCTCCAAGCTCCCCTGGCTCAACCCCGCCATCGCCGTCGGAGGCCTGGCGCCGCTGCTGCAACTCGCGGTGCTGGGAGCCCGGGGCGAGCTGGGGGCCAACGGCATCGAGTTCGCCCTCAACCAGACGGGCCTCTTCGCGCTGGCGGTGCTGATGGCGTCGCTGGCGTGCACGCCGGTGCGGCTGGTGACGGGCTGGACGTGGCCCGCGCGCATCCGCCGCACGCTGGGCCTGCTGGCCTTCACCTACGCGGCGGCGCACTTCCTCACGTACTCCGTGCTGGATCAGGGCCTGGACGTGCGCGCCATGGCGGAGGACGTCTTCACCCGGCCCTTCATCACCGTGGGCTTCACCGCCTTCGTGCTGCTGGTGCCGCTGGCCGTCACGTCCACGAACAAGTGGGTGCGCAGGCTGGGCTTTCCGGCATGGCAGCGCCTGCACCGGCTGGCCTACGTGGCCGCGGTGCTGGGCGTGGTGCACTTCGTGTGGCGGGTGAAGAAGGACGTCACGGAGCCGGTGCTCTACGGGGCCGTCCTGGCGTTGCTCTTCGCCGTGCGCGTGGGTGAGGCGCTGCGCAAGCGGCGGGCGCTCGCGAGGGAGCGCCCGGCCTGAAGCGGGCTACTTCGCGGTGGCGCGGGGCAGCGGGAGGATGGTGTCCACCAGCGTCATCAGCTGCGCGCAGCTGACGGGCTTGCGCACGAAGGCGCTGATGCCGGCCTTCTGGCCCAGGGCGCGCACCTCCGCCACGTTCGGGTCGCCCGTCATCATCAGGATGGGGACCTTGGACAGCCGCGCGTTGCTGCTGGCGCGGATCTGCCCGGCGAAGTCCGCGCCGTTCATCCCGTCCATGTGGAAGTCGGTGAGGATGAGGTCCACGTGCTCCGCCTCGGCGACCTTGAGGCCTTCCTCGGCGGACTCGGCCTCGAGGAACTCGAAGCTGCGGGCCATGAGGTAGATCTTCAGCAGCGTCCGGATGGAGCGGCTGTCGTCCACCAGCAGCACCCGCTGCGGACCGGTTCCCCCGGCCGGGCGGACCGTGGGCGTGCTCCCCGTCGGACGGGACGGCGCGGTTTCGGGGGCGGAGAGGGGACCGGCCTTCATCGGAATCAAAACCTCGGGGAGGAAACGCCTCCAGCGGCTGCGCCCATGGTCGCGGATGGGCCTGGCGAAGTCAAAGCAACCCAGGACTCCACGCCGCGATTTCAGGAGGGCGAAAACGACCTCAGTGGACGTCCAGCACGAAGGCCTGGGACTGCACGCCCGGCAGCCCCACGGCCTCCGCGCGCGCCGGATCCAACTCGTTGGGCAGACGCCACGTCTGGCCCGTGGACTGGAGCAGGGTGACGCTGTAGCGGCCCGGAGGCACGGCCGTCAGCGGCACGGGGGCGGCGGGGTCTCGCGCGTCCAGCGCCTGGGCGCGGATGGCCACCGGGAGCTGCGGCACGAAGACGGGCTGCGGGCGGGGTTTTCCCTGTTCGTCGAGGAGGGCGGCGAGCAGCGGATCAGGCACCAGGCCGGCCGCCAGCACGACTGCATCCGGCTGGCCGTCCTTGTTCGCGTCGGTGTCGTCCACGTAGCCCGTGGGGCCCTCCACCAGCTTTCGCACGATGACGCGCGGCCAGACGATGTCCGGCTTGCCGTCCGCGTTGGCGTCGTCCGGGATGCCGTCCTTGTTGGCGTCCCCCAGCTGCACCCAGAAACCCGGGGGACGCTGGTCCACCGCGCCGGTGAGCGGCTGGGGCGTGAGCGTCAGCAGCTTGAGTCCGGAGGACGTGTCGAAGTCGCGCGACTCCCCCACCTGGAAGGCGGGCCGGTCGAAGGGCACGGTCGCCGAGTCCGCGAAGGACACGGACACGCCGGTGAGCGGCTGGGGCCAGCCGTCCGCGTCCGTGGTGACCTCCAGGACGCGCGTGGCGCCGGTGGCGGGGTCCACCGCGCCGCCGCCCACGTCGCCCGCGTTGGGCTCGGACGTGACGCTGTACCAGGGGTTGAAGTCCGACACGTGGCAGGGCTGCGGCACGGTGCGGCAGGTGTCCGCGTCGATGAAGCCGCGCAGGAGGTAGCGGCCCGGCTCCACCAGGCTCAGGGAGAACGGCGCGGTGAACGGGCCCGTGGAGTTGTCCCCCAGCGACGCGCCGAACAGCTCCTGGGCGGTGACGACGGTGAAGGCCAGCGGGCGGCCGGCGCCCGCGGGGGGCGGCGGGTTGGCCACGTCGTAGATGAACACGATGGCGTTGCCGCGCGCGCGCGACTGCACCACCAGGCTGCCCTCGATGCGGGCCGAGCGCGTGTGCTGGCGGCCGTCCGCGGTGGGCACCACGTCCGGGGCGTCACAGCCGCCGGACACCAGCGGCGCGAGCGAGAGGGCGAGGAGGGGAAGGGCGCGCTTCATGGGGTCACCGTGAGGTTGGCGAACACGCGCCGTTCAATCCGGTTGCCGAAGGGGTGCTCCGCGTGGCCGCCACCGAGCTGGCTGCCCTGCAGCGCCACGGAGACGAAGTCCTTCACCACGGTGTAGCCCACGCGGGCGTTGACGACGGTGTACGCGGGGAGGTTGTTGGCGATGAGGTCCACGCGCGTCGGGTCGGACGCGGAGGGCTCGCGCTCCACCCAGGTGGTGGAGGTGGTGAACGCCGCTTCGATGCCGAACTCCAGGTCCGTGCGCGTGCGGTAGGTGACGCCGCCGAAGAGGCGGAAGGCCGGCGTCTGGCTGCACGTGCCGCACTGGCCGTCATCCGGCAGGTCGGAGCTGATGTGCTGGTACGCGGCGCTGGCCTTCACGCCCAGGCCGTCGATGGGGGACACGTTGATGCCCGCCTCCACGCCGCGCGCGGTGTAGATGGCGGCCTCGTTGGTGAACATGGAGCGGCCCAAGAGGTAGCTGCCGCTGCCGCTGTCGTAGGACTCGCCGGCGGGCAGGGGCTGCACGGGCGACAGCGCGATGAGGTCCTTCACCGTGTTCTGGTAGAGGGCCACGTCCCAGTCCAGGCCCAGGCGCGGGGACTCACCGCGCCAGCCCAGCTCCAGCGCGTTCAGGCGCTCCGGGCGCAGCGTCCGGTTGCCGGTGGTCAGCAGGCTCACGCCGTTGACGCCCGGCACGGGCACGGGCAGCCGGGTGTAGCTCTCCAGGAACGTGGGCTCGCGGAAGGCGGTGGCCACGGACGCGCGGAAGGCGTGCCCTTCAATGGGCTGGAACACCGCGGACAGACGCGGCGATTGGGCAATGCCCGGGGTGCCCTTGTCGAGCAGCGGGTGGCGGTCCACGCGGTAGCTGACGATGAGGCGCAGCGGCTGCACGATGCGCCAGTCGTCCTGGACGAAGGCCGCCGCGTGGAACTCCTCGCGCAGGTCGTCCAGGTAGGTGAAGGCCACGCGCTTCAAGCGGCCCTCCACGCCGATGTTCACCTGGTGCTCGCCGGCCAGCTCGAAGCCGCGCGCGTACAGCGCTTCACCGTTGAAGACGTTGGAGGCCACCTGGATGCCCAGCGAGCGCTGGCCAATGGCCTCGTACTGGGGACCCGCGTCGCCGGACAGGTGGTTCCAGAACGCCTTGAGCTTCACCGCGCCCAGCTCCACGTCGGCCTTGGCGTACGCGCCCAGGCCGTCGATGTAGTAGTTGCGCAAGAGGCCCAGCGGATAGATTTCGGTGAGGTAGCGGTGCACGCCGCCGGAGACGCCAATCGCCTGGCCCTCCTGGAACGTGTAGACGGTGGACAGGTTGGCGCGGGCGCCGCGCTGCCCCAGGTCCGGATCCGCGGGGCCCTGGATGGCGAAGTCCGGACGGCCGGACTCGTAGTCACGGCTCCACTTGTCCTCCTGCCGGTACGCGGCGGACGCGCGGTAGCGCAGGGCGCCGTTCTGGCCGTGGCTGACGAAGGAGCCCTGCACGGTGTTGCCGCCACCCGCCATGGCGCCGAAGCGCGCGCGCCGACCGGTGCCGGGGGCCTGGGTGATGATGTTGATGACGCCCAGCATCGCGTTCGCGCCGTACAGCGCGCTGCCCGGGCCTCGGATGACCTCGATGCGGTCGATCTCCTCCAGGCCGATGGGCAGCCCCGCCCACACGGTGAGGCCGAGGAAGTCCTGGTACTCCGTGCGGCCGTCCACCAGCACCAGCACCTTGTTGGCCAGGCGCTGGTTGAAGCCGCGCAGGCTGACGTTGGCGCTGCCCACGCCCATGGCCATCACGTCCGCGCCGGGCACGCGGCGCAACAGCTCCGGCAGCGTGGTGGCGCCCGACAGGCGGATGTCCTCCGCGGTGATGACGGTGGTGGCGTTGGGCGCCTCCAGCGAGGACTGGGCGCGGCGGCTCGCCGTCACCACGCGCTCTTCGTAGGGCACCAGGCCCTGGTCGCCGGAGGTGTCGCCGGACTCGGCGCTGCCGCTGGACGTGTTGCCCGTGCCGGGCGCGGGCGCGGGCTGCGCCGGGGCCTGGGGCTGGCCGCCCATCGACTCCGCGCGGGCGACGGCCTTCTCCAGCCGCTCCATGAGCGCGGCCATCTGCTGCTGGGCCTGGATGCTCGTGGGCGGAGGCGGGGGCATGGGCAGGCCGGTGGTGGAGCCCGAGCCCTGCGTCCCGGTGCCGGGCTGGGTGCCCGGAGCGGGGGCCTCCGCCTGCGCGGCCTGGCGCGTGGCCTCCAGGCGCGTCACCTGGGCCTGCACGTTGGCGGCGTCCGGCGGGTTGGAGGCGAGGTAGCGCTTGTACGCATCCAGCGCCTCGTCGAACCGGCCCGCGTCCTGGTACGCCCGGGCGATGTTGTAGAGGACGCTGGGGTGCGGCTTGATGTCGTAAGCCGCTTCCAGTTCGGCGATGCCCTCATCGAACTGCTTCTGCTCGATGAGGTTCATGCCATTGCGGAAGTGGCGGCGCGCTTCGAGGCGCGCGTCCGCCAGGGCCTCGGTCGCGCAAAGGCACAGCGCGAGGAGCGCTCCACGTCGGAAGGCTGTCGGGGGATTCACTGGTACGGATCGTCCTTGTACGCGGAACCCGGGGCCTTGGCGGGCCTGGTGGGTCCCTGCTTCTTGATGCGCGTCAGCTTGATGGAAACAGGCACGGTGCTACCCGGTTCACCCGAGTAGACCTTGCTGAGGGTCTGGTAGCCGTCCAGCGCGAACGACACCTCCACGTCCGAGAGGCCCGGCCCCTCCGGCGTGTACGTGACGACCACGGGGGTGGTGCCACGCACCTTGCCGTTGACCTTCACCTCCGCGCCCTGCGGCTCGCTGTCCACGTCGAAGCGGATCTGCCGCAAGGGGGCCGGGTGGGGCGCGGCGGCGGGGGCCTGCGC
>NZ_RAWL01000435.1:0-6922 GCF_003668885.1 Corallococcus sp. AB049A
AGATGTGTGTAAGAGACAGCCACGAGGGTGGGCTCCTGGCGCTGGGCGTGCACCTCAAGGCGCGGGGGTGGCGGGTGACGCTGCTGGGCGCGGACACGCCGTCGGAGGCGTTGCAGGGGGCGTGCATGCAGGTGCGCCCGGACGTGGTGGCGCTGTCGTTCATCCGCCGCCGGGATGCGGAGGACTTCGTCGCGGTGTTGTCCGGTGCGATGCACGCGTGCGCGCCGGCGCCGGTGGTGGTAGGCGGGCCCGGAGCGCGGGAGCACCTGAAGACGCTGTTCACCCTGGGCGCGCAGTACGCGGAGTCCGCGGAGGAGCTCATCGCCGTCTGGCAGCAGGCGCGAAACGCGCAGAACCGACCATGAAGCACTATCGCATCCACATCGCCGCGGAGCTGTCAGGCGTCCGCGTGGAGCTCATCCGGGCCTGGGAGCGCCGTTACGGGGTGCTCGCGCCGGAGCGCACGCCCGCGGGCTACCGCGTCTACACCGACCGCGACGTGGCCCTGCTCAAGCGGCTCAAGGCGCTGACGGACGAAGGCGTGTCCATCAGCGAGGCGGCGAAGCTGCTGCCCCAGCTGCGAGCGGAGATGGACGCGGCGCCACCCCCGGTCCCCCAGGGCGCCGAGGAGCAGACGGGGTCGCAGCCGGAGGCTTGGCGCGCGGCGGTGATGGCCGCGGCGGAGGCCTATGATCAGCCCCGGGTCGCGAGGGTCCTGGACGAGGTGCTGGCGGCGCTGCCGCCGCTGAAGGCCTTCGAGGACGTGCTGGTGCCGGTGCAGCGCGAGGTGGGGGAGCGCTGGCACGCGGGGACGTTGACGGTCGCGCAGGAGCACCTGGTGACGCAGGTGGTGCGCGAGCGGCTGGTGAGCCTGCTGCACGGCGCGCCCCGGGGAGGGCGCAGGCACGCGGTGCTGGCGTGTTTCCCGGAGGAGGAGCACGAGATTGGCCTGCTGGGCGCGGCGCTGCGGCTGCGCCACTCGGGCGTGCGAGTGACGCTGTTGGGGCAGCGCGTGCCGGCGGAAGGTCTGGGCGAGATGGTGGCCCGGGCAAAGCCAGACGTGGTGGGCCTGTCGGCGGTGACGAACCGGGGCGCCACGGTGTTCGAGGACGTCCTCACGCGCATCCGGGATGCGCTGCCCAAGGGGATGCCCGTCTGGGTGGGAGGCCCCGCCGCGCAGGCACACGCGGACGTCTGCGAGCGACTGGCCGTGAGGCTCTTCGCCCACGAGGACGACTGGACGCGGATGGCGGGCTGAGCGGTTCTACTCTTCCAGGGGAAGGGTGCCGTCCTTCCAGGCGCGCAGGGTCATGGCGGCACTGAGCCCCACCAGGCTCGACACAGGCGTAGACCACGATGCAAGCGCTGCCTCTGCCTCGCTGGGGGCGAACCGCAAGGCAGCTGTCGCCGCCCAATACCTCGTCCCTTCCTCGGGGGCGGAGAGCAAATCCAGCAAGGCCGCCTCCGCCTCAGCCCCGCGGGTACGCAGTTCTTTCCTGACGGCTGCCGCGAGAAGGTAGTCCTTGTTTGCAGCCCGGGTATCGAGCGCATTCAGTAGGCGCCCATGTCTGGC
Source organism: Corallococcus sp. AB049A (assembly GCF_003668885.1). Taxonomy (NCBI): domain Bacteria; kingdom Pseudomonadati; phylum Myxococcota; class Myxococcia; order Myxococcales; family Myxococcaceae; genus Corallococcus; species Corallococcus sp. AB049A. The sequence continues at coordinate 1,574 of NZ_RAWL01000435.1, forward strand.
TGAAACCTCGCGAAAGCACGCAATCAACGCCTCTGTCCCTAACACCTTAAGGTCACGTGTCTTCATGCTCAAGCCGAGCGCTTCGACCGTCAATAGAAAGGTCTCATGGGAGACTTCGCTATTCCGGACCCAGGTCCCAGTCGCCTTCGTCCCAGCCTTTCAACGTCAGTTGGGCGCCAAAGGCAACCAGCCCTTCACCTCTTGCCGCCTCCTCCAGCACCGCTCGCGCTTCTGCGGTGCGGTAACGGAGCAGGAAGGCGACCGCCGTGGCCCTCACGTCCATCCTGGGGTGTTTCAAGAGGACGCGTAGCGCCTCTCTTCCCTCGTTACCTCGGGCGCGGAGTTCATCGAAAGCCGAGAGGTATCGGTCGCCATGCTTGTCCTCAGGATCCGCGCCCACCTGTAAGATCGCGTCCGTCTGTGCCGCGACATTTTCTGCAAACTCCCTGACCAGGCCCTCCAGCGTCATCGCCAGGGTTCTTGGAGGCACTGCAGCTTTCTGGCCCGTGGAACGCTCATTCACGGTGTGCCCTGAGGCCCCGTCACGCGCTCGAAATTCACTCCCAGGTTCCCGACTTCCTCCAGCGCACGCTTCAACTCGGCCGATACGATGAGCGCGGAGGTATATCGTTGGATGCGAAAGATCCGGGCGCCTTCTGTCCTGGCAGGGTTGATACGCAGGCCGTAAATCGCGCGGTACGTTCCGGCTCTCTCGGGTGCAACTCCATCTGAAGGGTAGATTTGAACTTCCCTGGAGTTCTTTTCATCAACACAGCTGAAACATCTGGTTGCGTTGATGATGTAGAAGTCTCTGTTTTCCCCTTCAATTTTGATGGGGAATACCTGGATGTCGTCGGGCGCCAATCTTCGAAAGACATTTGCGGCCCGCTCATCTGCGATGGGGGTTCTTCCCGAATTCGCCACCGAGAAGGAGCGCCGCGGCCCTTCATGGAAGGGCCTGCTCTTGAGCGGCCCTGGATCTGGCAGGAGCCTTCCGTCCCCGAACATCCAGGGGTCGTCGAGTTCACCTCCAGATGCCGGAGCAGGCAGCTCCAGGGCCCACTGAGGAACGTCCGCAATCCCTATGTCGTAGAAATTCTCGTCGGTCATCCGCTAACCCTTTCCTGGCGCGATGAGGAGTCGAAGCTCGGAACCCGGCGTCAGCAGGTCATTCGCGATCTTCGCAAGTTCCTCGAGCAATCGCCCGCGGCAGACGTCTTTGCTCCTGCATTTTCCCAGCGCGTCATTCAGCCTTCGCAGAACAGCCTCGTGGTACTTGCTCGGATGCGGCCCCTGATGTCCACCCAGACGGACCTTGTTGGCAACATCGTCCAAGGACAGCCCAGCACGGGAGAAGATTTCCTCGCATAGCGGCGTCCAAGGCCCTCCAGACACAGCGGAGACCGAGTTCTTGTTGGTGCAGATGTGATGAACGGGGCCCTCCGCGTCACCCGGGATTCTTCCCTGCTGGTACATCGCAAGCGCTGCGACGGCGCCTGGCGCGAGCGCGACGTTGAGCACGCCAGCAGCAGGCAGCGCGATGGACGTCACACCCCCATTCAGCGCGGTCCCAAGCTGAAACCCTGCTTCGGCTTGTCCCCGGAGCGCGGCCTGGGGGAAGCCCGGGAGCTTGGGGCCCTGGGCCGCCATCGCGTTCCTTCCGCCCAGCGACGCCGTGACGAGCAGCACCAGGACGCGCGTGCCATTCGTGCCGAGCACCTTTCCGAAGCGGTGGCCGATGTCCTGCAATTCGATGACGCTCGTCGCCGTCCCTGCATCGTCCCAGAGCCGCACGAATCCCCGCCCCATCTCCCAGACCGGCACGATGCCCAGGTAGGCCACCAGGGCGGCTGTCAGCGCCACGGCGATGGCCTTGGTGACGGGCTCGGGCAGCGTCATCGTGAGAAGCACGCTCAGCGCGGCGGACGTCACCAGGGCCTTGAGCGCCGCCGGGTTCAGCAGCTTGCCTAACTCCGCCTCGACGCTCTCCCAGACGCCGTCGAGCGCGAAGGACAAGGCCATGAGCGTCCGGTCCTTGCGTGAGAACGGCAGCCCCGTCCCGCCCACCAGGGACAGGCAGTCCTCCGCCTCGGGGCAGAGGCGCGCGTACAGGGACTCGGGCGAACTCCGTGAACCCGAATCCGCCAGCCCCTCCGAGGAGGCGAGCAGCGTCCTGGAGCGCACCCATCCTCGCGCATCCGCCGCTTCCGTCTCCCGGAATGCGACGTCCATGCGCATGTCCAGGATGAGCCGCGTGAGGGCGGAAGCGAACGCGTCCTCGTCCACCTGGACCGGGGCCGCCTCCACCGGCTCGTGGACGACCCGCTGCCCGCTCCCGGTATCGATGTGGACGACGCGACGGGTCGCGCACCCCGTCGCGAGCAGCAGCAACAGCGAGACAGCTCCGGCCAGCTTCATGACACCCTCAAGAGCAGGAGGCGCGGCATCCTGACCTTGGGGGACGGTGACTTCAACGGCTCCTCAGTGCGTCAGCGCCTCCAGGGCCTTCGCCTGCGCGTCGATGAAGTGCCCGTAGTCCGACTCCACCTGATCCGAATAGGCACAGGCGAACTCGGTGACGGCTTCGTCGAAGTGGTCCTTGGTGCCCAGGTATCCCGCGATGAGCGCGGCGTCTCCGGTGCGCGCGTGGGCTCGGGCCAGGGTGGCGCCGCAGGCGTCCGCGTAGTCCTGGAACACCGGCGCCTCCATCTTCTCCGCGTCCAGTGAGCCCTTCATGTCACGCAGCTGGCGCACGTAGAAGGCACCCATGCCCTCCACCTCCGTCCAGCCGAGGAACAGGTCGGAGAAGGCCTGCATGCGCCGCTGGCCCACCACCACGCGCTCTCCCGCGCTGTGGAACTCGCTGGGGCCCAGGTAGGGCTCCAGCACGGACGCCTTGGCCTCCTTGAGCTGCAACACCAGCGGATCCTCCCCGCCGTTGCCCTCGCACAGCACGACGTAGGCCTGCAGCCCCACGCTGCCCACGCCCACGACCTTGAAGCCCCACTCCTTGCGCTGGTAGCGCAGGCACAAATCCCTCACCGCGCCGTCCAGCGACTCCAGGTAGCCCACCGTGAGCCGCTTGATGCGCCGCTCCAGCTCCGCCGGGGACACGTCCATCTTCACCGCGCTCAAGGGGAAGAGCAGGGGCGGCTGGTAGGCCAGGTGCCGCTGTCCGTTTCGCTCCACGGTGAGCTTCTCCACCGCGTGCGCGCTGGTGTGGCGCTTCGCCTTCTCCACCGCCTCCGCGGCGAGCTTCGCCGTGTCGTCGGAGTCGGAGTTCTTCAGCTCCTTCGCGTCCACGTGCAGCGACCAGACCTCCAGCAGGCTCCGGGTGGTCAGCTCGTGCATGGTGAGCCGGTAGGACTCCACGGCCTTGCGCGCGGCCTTCCTGCCGCAGCGGGCGCCCAGGCCGTTCTGCTTCGCGGCCACGACGAAGCTCGCGGCCAGGCGCTTCACGTCCCATTCGAAGGGGCCGGGCAGCGTCTCGTCGAAGTCGTTGAGGTCGAAGACGAGGTTGCGCTCGGGCGTGCCGAAGAGGCCGAAGTTGGCCAGGTGCGCGTCGCCGCAAATCTGGCTGCGCAGGCCGCTGTGCGGCGTGTGGGCCAGGTCGCGCGCCATGACGAAGGGCGTGCCGCGCAGGAAGGCGAACGGAGACTCCGACATGCGCTCATGTCGCACGGGCACCAGCCACGGCAGCCGCGTGGCGTCGGACTCCTTCAGCTGCGCGAGCGGATCCCTCCCCCGGAAGGCCTTCCACTTCGCGTGGCTGCTTCGGGGACAGCGCTTGCGAAACGCGCGGCCCGCCTCCATGCGCTCCTCCACGGAGCGGAAGTCCACGGCCTGCAGCCTCGAGGGCTTCAGCTTCCGGGGCGTGCGCCGCGTGCGCTGCTGTTTCTGGTTGGATACGAGGGGAACCTTCGCGGCTCCCAGCTCGGAAGTACCGTCCGCATCCATGGGGTGTGTGACTCCTCGCCTCAAAGGTGAGGCCGCCCCCTGGAAACGGGAAGCGTCCAGGGCTGGAAACTCCCCTGCCCCTGGAACCCTGGCCGGATGCAGTGTTCACCCGTGGGCGCGCTTCAGGCGGCGGCCAGCAGGTCCCGCAGGATGTCCCGTGCGCGCGTCCACAGCAGCGAGCCGCCCTCGTCCGGCAGGAAGTGGCGGACCGCGCGGGGAAAGCGCGTCGCGAGCAGCGCGCCTCCATCCGGCGAGTGCACCGGACTGGTGTCCTTCCCGCCGTACCAGAGCCGCACGGGCACGGGGATGGCTTCGGGCGGCACGGGCCACCGGCCCATGGCCAGGGTGAGGTCGCGCGCGTAGCCGCTGGCGCCTTGCGCGAAGCCCTCGCGCAGCGCCTGGCGATACGCGGACGCGAAGGCGGGCTCCCGGTAGCGGGCGCGGTCCTCCGGGCCGCTCATGCCGTCGACGAGCGCCCACATGCCGTCCGCGTCCGCGCGCGCCGCGAAGCCGGCCTCGAAGCCCGCGCGGTCCGCCTCAATGGCGCTGACCATGCCCGCGACCTCCGGAGGGAGCAGGGCCCGGGTCGCGGGGTGGGCGAGCTCGTCCTGGCCCGCCACGAGCGCCATCGCGGACACCCGTCCTGCCCCCGCCAGGGCCACCGCGAACGGAGCGCCCTGGGAGAAGCCCACCACGGCGGGCCGCGACAGGCGCAAGGACTCCAGCACCGCCGCGACGTCCGCCGTCCAGCGGGAGAAGTCCTTGAGCGGATCCGGCTGGGACAGGCCCAGCCCCGCACGGTCCACGCAGAGCAGCCGCACGCCCAGCTCGCGCACCGCCTCCGCGCCAAAGCCCAGCGAGCTGCTCGTCGCAGCTCCGGTGCAGAAGAGGACCGGCACGCCGTCGGGCGCGCCCCACTCCGTCCAACCCACCCGCCGCCCGTGCTCCCGCTCCAGGTGGCCACTGCGCTCCGGTTCCGTCAGGACAAGCGTCATGGGCGCAAGCCTGCGAAACGCCAGGGATGGAGTCCAGCCGGACATGACGCGGGCATCTGCTTCGTCCTCTGGGTAGAGTTCCGCTTCATGCAGCGCAAACTTGCAGCCCTCGCAGGAGCGCTGATCCTGACCGCATGCTCCGAAACGCCATTCCCTGTCTCCGCGACCCAGCCCGTCCGCAAATGGGTAGGGCCCCAGGTGAATGTGCCAGGCGGGGGCCAGTTCCGGACCGTCATCTACTATGGACCGTGGCAGTGCAGCTCTCAGCTCCACCCCTTTAAACATCTTCGGCACCAGTTCTCTGCGTGGAGGCGTGCTGGCTGGCGAGCAGGTGTGCGCTGCAAGGGGCTGCTCCATCGGCACGCCCTGTCCCCTGGGCGGACGGTGGCCCCTTGGC
>NZ_RAWL01000436.1:0-6959 GCF_003668885.1 Corallococcus sp. AB049A
CCCTGGACGGCTCCCTGGGAGCAGTGGAGGAACCGCTGCCGGACACGCCCTCCGCACGATGCTTGATTCGCGAATCACCCTTGCTAGGGTTGATTCACACTCCAGAATTGCCGCGTCGCAGCAACGCAGGCGTTGCCATCGTGCGGCCCAGAGGGTCTAGAGGTTCCATGAACCCCATCATCACCGGCCTGCTGCTGGCAGGCGCAGTCTCACTCTTCGTCATCACGATGTCCGGCCGCGTGGGCGTGCTGCTCGCGATGAAGAAGGAGAACCGGCTGGACCACATCCCCTACCGCGTGGCGCAGCTGGTGCGCTTCGGGTTGGGCCAGAAGCGCATGGTGGATCCGGAGGAGTTCACGCCGGGCCTGTTCCACATCTTCATCTACGCGGCGTTCATGGTGCTGGCGGTGCGCACCATCATGCTGTTCGTGATGGGCTTTTCGTCCACCGCGCTGGACGTGCTCACGGACCTGTCCCACCCGGCGTGGGATGCCGCTCCGCCGCTCCTGGGCCTCTACAAGGTCTACCTGCTGGTGAAGGACATCGTGGCGGCGCTCGCGCTGGCGGGCGTGGCCTACTTCGTGTGGACGCGCTGGAAGGTGAAGCCGGACCGCATGTCCCAGTCCTGGGAGGCCTACCTCATCCTGGGCTTCATCGCGGGCCTGATGATCACCGAGTTCATGTTCGGTGGCAGCCACATGGTGGCCGCGCACGCCGCCGCGCAGCAGGTGCCCATGGGCGCCACGCAGGTGCCGGCGGCCCCGGCCGCGATGGTCTGGTGGGAGCCCATCACCAGCCTCACGGGCCTGGCCATGATGCCCCTGGGCGCCACCGCGGCGCACGTGCTGGGCGTGGCGGGCTTCTTCATCCACCTGACCATCATCCTGGCGTTCCTGAACTTCCTGCCGCTGGGCAAGCACTTCCACATCATCACGGGCCTGCCCAACGTCTTCTTCCAGCGCACGCACTCCACCGGCAAGCTGTCCACGCCCAACCTGGAGAAGGAGGAGTTCGGCACCGCCACGGTGAAGGACCTCACCTGGAAGAACGGCCTGGACCTGTACTCCTGTACCGAGTGCGGCCGGTGCCAGACGCACTGTCCCACGTACATCACGGGCAAGCCGCTCACGCACAAGGGCGTGAACCAGGACCTCAAGCACTGGATCTGGGAGAACGAGCGCTGGGTGGAGGAGGGCTACGGCCCCCACGGCGCGAAGGAGCCCCTGCCTGAGATTGTCGGCAGCGCGCTGAAGGCGGAGACGGTGTGGGCGTGCACGAGCTGCGGCTGGTGCGAGCAGGCCTGCCCGGTGTTCATCGAGAACGTCCCGCGCCTCATCGACATGCGCCGCTACCAGGTGCAGGTGAAGGCGGAGTTCCCGCCCGAAATCCAGCGCGTGTTCGAGGGCATGGAGCGCCAGGGCAACCCCTGGGGCCTGGGCCAGGACCGGCGCGACGAGTGGGCGGAGGACCTGGCGCTGCCCACCTGGGGTGACGGCGGCGAGTACGAGTACCTCTTCTTCGTGGGCTGCGCGGGCAGCTACGACGACAAGCAGAAGAAGGTGAGCCGCGCGCTGGTGAAGATCATGCGCGAGGCGGGCGTGTCCTTCGCGACGCTGTCCAAGCAGGAGATGTGCAACGGCGACTCCGCGCGCCGCATGGGCAACGAGTACCTGTACCAGACGCTGGCCAAGACGAACGTCGAGTCCTGGAACGCGATGGGCGTGAAGGCGGTCATCACGCAGTGCCCGCACTGCTTCAACACCATCAAGAACGAGTACCCGGAGTTCGGTGGCGAGTACCGCGTCATCAACCACACGCAGCTCATCAACGAGCTGCTCAAGGACAAGCGCATCAAGCTGTCCTCGGTGATGAACGCCGGAACGAAGCTGACCTACCACGACCCCTGCTACCTGGGCCGGCACAACGGCGTGTACGACGCGCCCCGCGAAGTGCTCAACGCCATCCCGGGCCTGGAAGTGGTGGAGATGCAGCGCAGCAAGCGCGAGGGCTTCTGCTGCGGCGCCGGTGGCGGCCGGATGTGGATGGAAGAGCACATCGGCACGCGCATCAACCACAACCGCATGAACGAGGCGGCCCTCACGCTCAAGCACGCGGAAGACCCGAACACGCCCTTCCCCGACGCCGCGGACAAGAAGAAGCCGGGCATGGTGGGCGACTACAAGGAGCCGGGCGGCAAGGGCATCGTCGCGGTGGCCTGCCCGTTCTGCTCCACGATGCTCAACGACGCGAAGAACGACACCGCCCGTGAGCAGATTCAAATCAAGGACATCACCGAGCTGGTCGCTGACTCCATGGAGGTCAGCAACAAGGGCGGCACCGTGAGCCCCAGCCCCGTGGTGAACGCCAAGCCGGAGTAGCGCAAGGTCCGGCCTTCCGGCTGTGACGAGGGCCCGGTGGCTCCCCGAAATGGGAGCGGCCGGGCCCTTCGCTTTTGCTACTTGCGGCCCTTGGGAGCGTTGCCCTCGGACCGCAGCACGCGCTCCAGGCGCTTGGTGGCCCCGGCATCGCCCAGCTTGCCCGCGACGTAGGCGCCCGCGGAGGCGAGCTTGCGGCGGAAGTCGTCGGGCGAGACCTCGGACGCGCGCGAGGGACGCGCGGGGATCTCATCAATGCCCTGGTTCTTGAGCAGCGTGCGCGCCATGTCCTTCTCATCCGGGGTCGCGTGCGGGGACAAGAGCGCGCAGACGTTGACGTGGCCGTACGCGGCGGCGGCGACGAAGGGCGTCTCGCCCACGTTGTCCGGCAGCGTGGGGTCCGCGCCGGCCTCCAGCAGCACGCGCACCAGGTCATCCTGGCCCGAGCGCGCGGCCACCATCAGCGGCGTGCGCCCCTCGTCGTCGTAGGGGTTGGGGTCCGCGCCCGCGTCGAGCTGGGCGCTCAGGGCGGCGCGGTCACCCGCGGCGACGGCATCGAACAGGGACACGGTGCGTACCTCCGGCAGGACGCGAGGGAGCATGGCGTTTCGGAGGACGCGACGCCAGGGAGGGCCCCCGCGCCAGCCCTACGGCGGGGCACGGAGGGGATTGCCGTTTCGCGTCGCCGGGAGCCCGCTTAGGGCGGGGTGGTAGGCTTCGCGGGAAGGCCTCCCGTCCCTGCATCCCGAGCTCGCCATGCACTCCCTCAACGTGATCCTGTTCACGGTGTTCTTCGTGTTGGCCCCTCTGGGCGTGATGGTGCTGCTGGTGCGCCAGCACCGGCTCACCCTGGCGCTGCGGGAGCGTGGACGGCTGGCCCGGGGCAAGGTGGTCCACATCCGCGAAAGCTGGATGAAGAGGAACGTCTTCGTCGTGGAGTACGTCTTCCGCCCGCCGGGGAGGCCGGAGATCCGCGGCGAGTACAAGGTCCACAAGGACATGCTGCCGTCCCAGTCCGTGTTCGAGGGCATTCCCGTGGAGGTCCGCTACCTGCCGGAAGACCCCCACCGGCACCAATGCGCGGAGGCGGAGGTCGAGCGGCACACCGTCATGGCTGGCATCTTCGGCCTGGTGGTCCTCATGGCCGTGGCCTTCGCCAGGGTGTTCTACGCGCCCTGAAGGGGCCCAGCGGGCCTTACCGTTTCGCATCGCCGGCAGCTCGCTTAAGGGGGTGGCAGGAGGCACGGCGTGGCTCTCTTCGCGGCGCGGGTGATGGGCGCGACGTTCGTGGTGCTGGGGGTGTCCATGCTGGTGATGACCTGGGGGTCGTACCGGCGGGACATGGGCATCCTGCGCGAGGGGCTGCACGCGGAAGGAACGGTGGTGAAGAAGGAGTTCCTGGCGGCCTCGGACGACAGCGACTTCATCCTCGTCTACGCCTTCACGCCCCAGGGGGGCGAGCGCCAGCAGCACCGGCGGAACATCTCCAAGGCGCTGTGGACGCGGCTGCGCCCCGGGGACCGCATCCAGGTGCAGTACGGCCAGAGCGACCCGCGCCGCAGCTTCCCGGAGGGCCACGGGGTGATGTCGCTGGGGCTCGCCGTCTTCTTCACCGTCGTGCTGGTGTTCCTCACCCTCATCGGAGGGGTGGCGCTGCTGGCGAAGGCAGCGCCGGTTGCCCCGGAGTCCCCAACCCCGTCATCCTGAGGCGGCCATGCCCCTGAACGCGATCCTGATCCTGATGTTCTTCATCGGGGTGCCCCTGGTGATGATGGTGCAGATGTGGCGCCAGTATCAGTTCACCCAGCGGCTGCAGGAGCACGGCCTGCACGCGCGGGGCAAGGTGCTCCGCGTCCGCACGAGCTGGCTGAACAGCAAGTACCGCATCGTGGAGTACGTCTTCTTCCTGCCGGACGGTTCGGAGATCGCTGGCGAGTACAAGGAACAACGCAGCCTGTTCCGGTCCCACGGCTCATCCGCGGGCGATCTGCTGGAGGTCCTCTACCTGCCGGACAACCCCCACCTGCACCAGCGCGTGGGCGCGGAGATGGGGCTGCTCGCCACCCTGACCGGCATCTTCGGAATGGTGGTGTTCACGGCCCTGGCCATCATCTTCATCTTGAACGCGCCCGCGAAGCAGGCTCCGCAGACCCGGGGGCCCCCGCCTTCGAACAAGCTGCGGAACTACGACGAGGCCTCGCACTCGAGGCCGCCCGCCACCCGGCCGCAACGGCAGCTGGGCGCGTACTAGTTGGGCCCGTAGAAGGGCTCGTTCGCGGCGGGCACCGCGAGCGAGACGGAGCTGGCCGTGGAGGACACCGGCGCGCGGTAGATGCTGGGGTCACCGCCGGAGTCGTTGAAGAGGAAGCCCAGCTCCGTGCTGCTCACCCAGCTGGGGAAGCTCTCCTGCACGGTGCTCGCGGTGTAGTCCGTCAGCCGCCGCAGCGTTCCGCTGATGCTCTGGGCCGTCACGTTGCCCACGAAGATGCGCGTGCTGCCCGACGACAGCCGTCCATCCAGGGCAATCTGCCGCCCGTCCGGCGACACCACCGCGCGGTTCGCGATGGCCAGCACCTCGTTGCCCAGCGACACGTTGTTGATGGCTCCGGTGTTCACCTGCACGAAGGCCAGCTGGTTGAACTGGAAGGCGCTGGTGCCCGCGGGCGCCACCACCGTGTTCCCGTTGGGGAAGAAGGACGGCGCGCCGTACGCGATGGTGTTGCCGGGCGTCAGGTCCACGAAGCCGCTGCCATCCGCCGCGATGCGCCCCAGCGCGCTCTGCGACCCCGAGCCCCGGTCGAACGCGAACACGATGGTGCGCCCGTCCGGGCTGAAGGTGGGCCCACGGAAGTTGGTGCAGTTGCCGCACGCCGCGTCGTTGCTGCTCAGCAGCGTGGCCACCGGACCGCCCGAGGTGGGCACCGTCTGGATGGACGACGTGCTGCCCGAGCGCTGCACGAACACGATGCTGTTGCCGTTCCTGGAGATGGAGGGCGTGTACGCGCCGCCCGCCGTCGTCAGCCGCTGCGGGCTGTTGGGGTCGCCGTCGTCGTCCACCACGTAGACGTTCCGGTCTTCGCGCACGAAGGCGAAGCCCCGGTCGAAGAGGACGTCACCCGTGGTGCCGCCACCGCCAAAGTCCGTGGGCTCGCACGCCCCCAACAACCCCACCGCCACCACACCGCCGAGCCATCGCCGCATGCCCATCATCACTGTGTCTCCCGCCGTGCCGGCCCTGTCCCACACGCGCTTCGCGCCCGAACACTACAGGCCGCGCCGGACAGGACGTCAACGCGCACGCAGGCATTCACGCGCACCCGTGTCCGGGAGCGCGCACGCGCCTTTTTCAGCGGCTGAGGCGGTTGAGCTCGTTGCGGCAGACGTTGCAGGGGCCCAGCGACTTGCGGTCGATGTCCTGCGGGAACTGCGGGAGGAACATCACGCAGCGCGAGTCCTCGCAGTACGACAGGCCGATGAGGTGCCCGGCCTGGTGCACCGCCTCCACCTGCACGCGGCGGCGGAGCGTCTCCCCCTCCGCGCCCTGGCGCAGCCGGTACAGGCTCATCACCGCGACCTTGGACTCCCGGTCCGCCTGACCGAACACGAAGGGCGAGTCCGGTTCGAAGAGGTCCGCGTCCGTCACGCCCATCACCAGGTCCTGCGGCGACTCATCCAGCACCGTCCCCAACCGGCGCATGATGGCGTTGCAGTGGTACTGGCTCCGGTCCTTGTTGAAGGCGTAGGCCGGCGACGACAACGCCATCCGGCTCAAGACCGCGCTGACGCCCAGATGGGTCGCCAACGGATCCTGCAAGGCGTTCACGAGCGCGGACGGTGGACTGCCCACGGTGACCAGCAGGAGCGTCTTCTGCGGCATCAGCCCACCGCCTTTGCTTCCGGACGGACGACGTTACCGCGTCCCCCCGGAGCGGAGTGGCTGGGGCGCAAGGATTCGAACCTTGATAATCAGAGTCAAAGTCTGACGTCCTGCCATTAGACGACGCCCCAGCAGGTTCGCACGCGTACTCGTGGGCCGATACTACGGCACTTTGACGGGCGCGGGAACCCACTCTGACGCTGGCCCCCCTGTCCGTGGAGTGCGGGGGGTGGATCACCCGGCCGGGCTGTCATCCACCCGACAGGCGCCCCCCTCCCCTTCCAGGCCCTCAGCCCTTGAGCACGGCCAGGGGCGTGAGCCGGACGCGGGGCGTCACGAGGTCCGCCTCGTCCTCCAGCACCTCGGTGAGGTCCCGGTAGGCGGCGGGCGCCTCCTCCACCAGGGCGTGCGTCCGGCCCGGGTCGAACACCACGCGGCGCAGGGCGTGGACCAGGGCGTCCGGGCGGATGCGGGCCCGGGCCTCCTTGCGGGTGAGCACCCGGCCCGCGCCGTGGGAGCAGGAGCGGAAGGCCCGGGCTTGCGCCAGCCCTTCCACGACGTAGGAGGCCGTGCCCATGGAGCCGGGGATGAGCCCCCGGGCCCCCACGTCCAGCCCCACCGCGCCCTTGCGGTGGACCCAGAGCACGCGGCCGAAGTGCGTCTCGGAGGCGACGTGGTTGTGGTGCACCTGTCTCTTATAAACATCT
>NZ_RAWL01000437.1:0-7002 GCF_003668885.1 Corallococcus sp. AB049A
AGGGCGATCCGCTTGGCCGACCCCAATCTCGTCAGCGCCGCGAACTCGAGCACCGGCTCCCTGACGAACTCACCAGGGCGATCCGCTTGGCCGACCCTCACGCGATCCATGCCCCCGGTCCTTGACAGGGGTGACGAACCGAATGCCGGAGTGGCGATGCAAGCCGTTGTACCAGGCGGTGAAGCGAGCCACCCACTCGCGAGCCTCCTCCCGCGAGGCGAAGGGGCTCCCGGGAAAGGAGGGCCGGTACTTGAGCGTGCGGAAGAGGGCCTCGGAGAAGGCATTGTCGTCTGAGACGCGGGGCCGGCTGAAAGACGGGGTGACGCCCAGCCACTGAAGCGTCGCCATCAGCGTGGCGCCCTTCATGGGCCCGCCGTTGTCCGAGTGAAGGACAAGGCCCTGGGGACAGCCCGCGGCCTCCCACGCGGTACGGACGAGGGTGGCGGCGTGCTCCGCGGATTCCTCCGTGTGCACCTGCCAGCCCATGATGCGGCGGCTGTACACATCCACGACAAGGTAGAGGTAGAGGTAGGCGCCCCGCACGGGCCCCCGCAGGTAGGTGATGTCCCAGCTCCAAACCTGATTGGGTGCGCGGGCCACGTGCTCCGCCTTCGGGCGCGCGACAGGCGCGCGAGCGCGTCCGCGGTGGGCCAGTTGCTTCGCCTCGCGCAGCACGCGGTAGAAGCTGGACTCGCTGGCGAGGTACTCCCCACGGTCGGCCAGGGTCGGCACCAGTTGCTTGGGACTCATGTCCCGGAACTCCTCCCTATTGGCGAGCGCGAGGATGCGCTGGCGCTCGGCCTGCGTGAGTCGGTTGCCCGGAGACGTCCGAGGTCCGCAGCGCCTGTCCTGCGCCGTCGCGGGACGCCTCCAGCGTTGCACCGTGCGCGGCACCAGTCCCAGCCGCTCGCAGGCGGCCTCCAGCGTCGCGCCCCGCCTCATGGCCTCGTCCACCAGGGCCAGCGTCACTTCTCGCTCGGCTCGTCCGGTGCGTCGTCCTCGCCGCCCCGGCGGCCCTCGTCCCAGCCCATCGCCTGAAGTTTTTTTTCGAGGAAGAGCAGCGCCCCAGCCTCCGCCAGGGCCTTCTCCTTGCGGTGCAGCTCCCGCTCCAGCTCCTTCACCCGCTTCTCGCTCGCGGCCAGGCGCCTGCGCTGGCCCGCCGTGAGAGGCCCCGAGGCAGCTGCCTCCGCGCCTGGCTCCAGCGCTCCAGCGGCGGCGTCCCGCCATGCACGCAGCTCGCCTTCATGCAGCCCCTCGCGCCGCAGCAGCGCGCCCAGGGCCTCGTCCTCAAGGCCGTGGGCCGCGGCCACCACGCGCAGCTTCTGCTGGGCAGTCCACTTCTTCGGGGCGGCGGGGACGGGCTTCTCGTCGGGCATGGCGGCCGCCACCCTACGCGCCTCCCTTAGCCACATCGAGAGGGTCGGTTGCGTCACGCCCACCTGCTTCGACAGCTCTGTCGCCGTCATCGCCGGGGGCCCCAGCATCCGCTTCACCATCTGACTCTTGAATGCGTCCGTGTACGGCACCGTCGTTTTCCTGCTCGCCCCGCTCAAGGTGGTCACCTCGGCTGCTCAGCCGAGGCGACAACTACGCTGACACTGGGGGCCAGCCCCCTCATCCAGAAGCAGCGCATCCTCGACTTCTACCTGATGCCCCGGTTCGACGAGCAGCGGCTGGACGCCATCACTAACGCCGAGGTGGCGAAGCTCAAGGCGGAGTTGGTGGACCGCAGCCCGAAGATGAGCCGCATCCAGCGGCTGGCCGGGCTGAAGGTGACAGGCAGCATCCACATCCTCCGCCACACCTTCTGCTCCCGGCTGGCGCTCCGGCGAAGGCCATCCAGGAACTGGCCGAGCACCAGAACCTCCCCACAGCGCCACATGCACCGGAGCCCGACGGCCGGTTTGGGGGCCGTCCGGACACTGGAGAGGCGAAGCAAGCGCCACAAATGAAGACGGGCTGAAGATCCGAAGATCTCCAGCCCGCTTCATCGTTTGGTCGGGGAGACAGGATTTGAACCCGTGGACATGGGGTGCCCCAAACCCGCGACGACACACGCGCTTCGAGAAGTCGTGCGTGAATCCGGGCACTTCGAGTCCACGGGGCAGTCCTCGGCAGTCCCACCTGTCACCCGAGTCTCCTCCAGTCTTGGAGACATTTTGGAGACGAAGCCAGGGACTCACTGAGCCCCTCTGTGGGCGAGGCGTGAGGGACTGGAAGCTGCCGCCACCTAGTCCCGAACCAAGGCCGGGGAAGCGGTCTAGGATTCGCCCCTCGTGACGCTGGCCCCGGCACAGGGTCCACCCCAGAGCGCGTGGTGTTGAGCCCAAGCACCCACAGTGACCTGGAAGCCCAAGCCCCTGCAGCTTGCCGCCTGGATGGGCCGCTTGGGCCGACCTGTGCCCCGAGGGGCGGAACAGCCTCTGCTCCGGCCCGGCGCACAGCTCGCAAGGCACCCGGCCGCAGCCATCCTCGGCCCCTCTGCACCAGCCCGCCGCCCTCAACAGGGCTCCTATCCATCCTATACTTCGGCGGCCACGGTGCTCGTCACCGGAGGCTGCTGGAAGGCCGGTGAGGCGGAGCAGGATAGCGGCATCACGACCCTCTTCGTCGGCGTCTACGCGCACGGCTGCCGCGCCCGTGTGGCGTACAACCGGAACTCTGGAGAGGCGTGGGGCCGACACGAGCGTAACGGACTGCGGCACCCGGTACTGCCCCCCTGAGGCGTTCACGGAAGGGACGGTGCCGCGATGGCGCAGCTTCGCAGAAAGTGGAGCGTCCACGACTGGCCCCGGCTTGGCTGCCTCGTGTCGTTGCTCTATGCCGCCACCCACGGCACCGGGCCTGCGCCGGTGGGTAGGAAGCAGTGCAGTGGTCGGAAGATGGACTCCGTGAGGTGTTCGCTGACCTCCGGGTGATCGAGCGGCTCGAGCTGCGCCTCCTGTCTCGCGAGGACCTCCTGCAGAAGCACCGTCACCAGCCGATGCCGGCGCGCGCCCGGCCTACATCCACCGACGGCCGTTGCAGCACATCGGGCACACGGAAGCCGCGGAGTTGTTCCTCTATGAAATCCAGACGGCTAGGCGGCGCGTCTGCGGACAACGAGCCTTCGCCGCGTCGAAACCGCCCGTTGCCGCCCCTCCGAAGCGCAGGTAGCACCGCTGCGATGCCGACTGCCACAACCTGCGCGGCCACCTGGGAGGGCGGCCGCTGCGAGCGCGAGGCCAAGTACCAGATGCCCCGGGGCAAGGTCTGCCCGCGCACTATCAGCAGGCGCGCCGCTGCGCCCCGTTCCGCGCCCTCTGCAGGGCGCACAGGCAGCTTGTGGACAAGGTTGGGCAGACGGAAGAGGTAGTGCCGGAGACGGTCCGCGTCCCTACGCGCTTCCGGGACGCGGCTCAGGCGATGGCTGACGCCCGCAGGGTGGACCGGGCCGACATCTACCGCGAGGCCATCGCCGCGTACTTCGCCGAAGAGGAGAGCTAGCCGCCCAGCCCGAACGGGAAGACCTCGGTGCGTTTCTGGATAGGCTCGCCGATGCCGGCGAAGTCGGCCGCCATGACGCAGAGGATTGACTCCAGGTTCACTCCGGCCGCAATGAAGTCCGTGAGGATGCGCTGCCGGAGCGACACCGACGTCCAACTATCCGCAACCTGTCCCATGACAGTCGTGCTCGGCATGTATAATTTGCCGGACGGGTCAGTCGTATGGAGCCCGAGGTCCCCAAGGATTTTGTATGCGGTCTTGTAGTCGTGATTTTCACGCGACAGATCGAACGTTACGACGGCTACCTTTGACATTATGTGATGCCTTTCGTTTGAGGCACCCGAAGGCCCGCCAGTTGTAATGGTAAGCGAGTACCGCCGAGTCAAACTTTCGGGCACCCCTTCCGCATACGGTCGTGTAGATCTACATCCGAAGTTCGCTGCGCACTGGAGGCTGGACGGCCGGCGTAGGGTCCCGGTTGAGGGGCGCGAACCGCTGCCACTAGGCTCTAGTCCCATGCGCGCTTCCATGCACGTGGCGGGCTCCAGGCGCGCCAGCTTCACACCTTCGCTGTGAAACTGGCGGATAGCAACCACGCCCTGGGGGCTACTCGCTCCTGTGCGCGGTGGCCCGCTTCGCGGACGGCTGGCGCAACACGGGCAGCATCAAGCCGGGAAGCCCAAACTGCGCGCACGAATTCGAAACATACGCGCGCAGGTAGGGCCATAAGTGCATCATGGCGTTCGTCTCCGCGAACTGCCTGAGCAGCGCATCGTCGAGGGAATGCGCGAAGTTATCTGGAACGGCGTATCGACCGGCGACGGTGTACCGGAGGTTGAGGAACGGATCCTCTTGCTCGTCTGCACCGGTATCCTGGCGCACGGTGATGACGAAGTCGCCGCGCACCATAAAACCGTGTTCGCCCTCGCCAGTCCGGGCCGTTGACAGGGTTGGCTTGACTTCAAACGCAACCTCAGCCCCCGGCTCCGGAGCGGGCCCAATCATACCGGCAAGAAAGCCTAGCGGCATTATCTCGGTGAGTTCGACTTCTCGTACGAGCGCACGAAATGCTGCGGTCAGTTCCTTCATGAGAGGAGCGCTCATGAGGGATACCTCAATTCGGGGAAGCGCGGCCTAGGCGCATCAAACTCTTCGTCGTCATTCTCCCCTATGGGAGTAAGCGACAAGGGTACGCTGCGCCCTGCCGTTCGCGCGGAATAGAATATTGTCGCGCTCCCGGCCCGCTCCACTGGAGGGAGGGCCATTTCGAGCATTGCAAATTCGACCGAGTCCTCCACCCACCTGAAATCGCTGAAAGCCAGCGCGGGGAGCGCCTTCGGCTTGGGCTTCGTCTTCCACAGCTCGCGCAGTTCCTCGATGCGCTGCTGAGGAGACTCAGCGAGCAGCATAAGCGCGCTCACCAGAGGGGCGGACGTCTCCTTGCCGCTCTTCAGCTTCGAAATATAGCCGCCCGAAAGATCGAGCAGTCGCTCCAGCTCTCGCTGATGGATGACTGGCTTCAACTTGCTAAGTGTTGTCTCGACTTTGGAGGCAACGACAGTCTGGTAGACTTCTGCCATTGCGGCGTCGACGCGCTTTGCTACCTCGCGGTTAATCCAATCTTCGCCGCACTCCGGATTCGAGCACGTCGGAATCAGCACATCGGCTGGAATCTCAAGGTCCGGGATGTTCCGGAAGTGCATCCGCCGGCCTGGCTGCGCGACCTCGCGCACTTCCCCTATGTTGCAGCTCGGGCATTTGAATGTGGTCATGGCCAGTCCCTGTTCGAGGGCGCGATGCGTCCACCGACGCAGTCCAACTCTTCTTCGAGAGGGTGGAGCGAGAGGCAGTAGGTTTCCTCGCCCCACGTTCCTTCTCTCAGCGTGAATTTCACGTACCAAACTTCCTGCACAAGACCGAATTCATCCAGAACTGTGACGGGAAGGCGGATTCCGTACTCGTCGTACTTCACTCCGCTCAGAATTTTGGTGTCGCTGAAATCATTAGCCGTAAGCAGCTTGAGCACAACCAGCGCAAATTCATCACACCTGTCTAGCTCTCTAAGCAGTTCAAGCAGGATAAGCCGGCACCTACCTTTTCCAAGCCCGAGGCGTCCCTCCTCGGCTGCCTTGACGCACCGCGCCAGATCGAAGTGAGCAGAGCCGCAGACCACTCAGCACCCCTGAATCATATGAACTGAGTCCAAAAAAGCAATCTAGCCTCAAATTGGATTACCTCCCGCGATCGACTGCGGGAGCGCCCGCCCGAGCCCCTGGGTGGGCCCCTCAGGCGTGCTGGCCGTACTCACGGCAGAAGGACGCGGCAGACCTCGACCCTAGGGCGAAGCCGTGCACAACGCGCAACGCGGGCTTCCTACCTTGCCAAGTGGCAAGACGTCCACGAACGCCGCACGCACCGTCCGGGAGCGGGCATTTACCATGCGGTAAACGGGCCGTACCTAACTACGCACTTACGCGTAAGTCAGCCCGCCGCACGCAGAGTCCTACTAATTACGCAGGGTTCCGATCGTCTACTCGTCTGGCAACCGCAGACTAAGTGCCAATTTCGCAAATCGGACCGTGCGACGACCCCAAGAATCCACACGCGCACGTACGCTAAGCTGCATGACCTCTTTAACTTGATAGCTCAACCCACTGTAATTATTCAGTGTTGCCCCCCCAAACCTACCTACTCTGGCGTTTCGTTCTTCCCCTACGATAGGGACATTTTCACGATCATCGCGTTTATAGGTGTGCCTATTACAAGCCGCACGAGTTCGAACGGCTGGGAGAAGCGGCGGCAAAGGTGGACCACCAGCACCTTATCTTCATCCTGGTCGGCGGCGAAGCGAGGCTGCGCTGCGGGGAGCTCATCGCGCTGGAGCAGACGGACGTGGACTTCATCCGGAGTGTCATCCATGTCCGCCGCTCGGAGTTGGAAGGGCACGTCCCCCTGCCAAAGGGCGCGCGGGCCCGGCAGGTGAACATGACCGCCCGGCTGGCAGACGTCCTCCGCAAGCAGTGGCACCTCCGGGGCGATCGCATCCGCTGGCGGGCCGACGGCCACCCGAAGGTGAGCCAAGTGCTGCTGAACAAGTGGATGAGCCGCATCCAGCGGCTCGCCGGAGTGAAAGCGACGGGAGGCATCCATATCCTTCGCCCCACCTTCTGCTCGCGGCTGGCGATAGCGGGAACCCCGGCGAAAGCCATCTAGGAGCCGGCGGGCACCAGAGGCTCCTCGGTCCGTGCGCCATAACGCCAAGCCCGGCGGCCATCTCTGCGGCCTTCCTCATCGGGGTGCGAAGCAAGCGCCACAAATGAAAACGGGCTGAAGATCCGAAGATCTCCAGCCCGCTTCATCGTTTGGTCGGGGAGACAGGATTTGAACCTGCGACCCCTTGGTCCCGAACCAAGTGCTCTACCAGGCTGAGCCACTCCCCGATATCCGGTGCTGCGCCAGGAACTGCCCTCGGGCCCGGCGAAGCGTGGGCGGATCTATCCGAGCCGCTTCCTTCAG
>NZ_RAWL01000438.1:0-6985 GCF_003668885.1 Corallococcus sp. AB049A
CCGTCGCCAGGGGCGCCAGGGGCGGCGGCGGACGGGGGCGCTCCCCCAGCGGGCGCCGGTACACGAACGCGCCCTCCACTTCGATCATCTCGAAGCGGTCGTAGACCTTGAACAGGCTCTCCGAGTACCCCAGGAAGAGCAGCCCGCCCGGACGCAGCGCCGCGAGGAAGCGGTCCATCAGCGCGCGGATGGTGGGCAGGTCGAAGTAGATGATGACGTTGCGGCAGAGGATGAGATCCAACGACGCGGGCGCCACCTTGTCGAACACCGGCACGGCCAGGTTCTGGCCATCGAAGCGGATGTACTCGCGCAGGATGGGGGACGCCTCGTAGCCGTCCTCCACGGGCCGGAAGAAGCGCTTGAGCCGCTCCGGTCCAATGGCCATCGCGCGGCGCGTGGAGAACCGCCCCTGCCGCGCGGCCTCCACCGCGGCCAGGTTCAGGTCGGTGGCCCACAGGTCCACCTCCACCGCCAGCGCGCCCAGCTCCGCCATCACCAGCGCCAGGCTGTAGGGCTCCTCGCCGGTGGCGCAGCCCGCGGACCAGATGGACACCTTGCGCATCTCGCGCCGGGCCCGCCCGAGCAGCTCCGGCAGCACGCTCTGCTCCAGCGCGCGGAACTGCTTCGCGTCGCGGAAGAACTCCGTGTGCCCCACCGTCACCAGCGGCAGCAGCGAGCGCAGCTCCTCCTCGCCGCTCGCGCTCATCAGCTTCTGCAGGTACTTCTCCGGGTCGCTCAGCCCCAGCACCGGCATGCGCGTGGACAGGGCGAGCCGCAGGCTGTGGTAGCCATCCAGGGTGATCTTCAGCCCCGCGCGTTCCAGGAGGAGCGCGGACAGCTGCTGGAGCACCTTGTTGCCCACGTTCAGCACGCGTCCACCCACTGCACGAGCGTCGGTGCGATGACGGAAAGGGGCAGCACCTGCTGCGCCGCGCCCAGCAGCACCGCCTCACGCGGCATGCCGTAGACGACGCACGTGGCCTCGTCCTGCGCGATGGTGCGCCCACCGCGCTCGCGAATCTCCTTCAGCCCCCTGGCGCCGTCGCGGCCCATGCCCGTCAGGATGACGCCGATGCACCTCTTGCCGAAAGCCTCCCCGGCCGAAGTGAGCAGCATGTCACACGAGGGGCGGAAGCCCCGCAGGGCAGGTCCTGTATCCAGTTCCAGACGGCCGTCCGGCTTCACCAGCAGATGTCCTCCCGAAGGGGCGATGTACACCGTGCCCGGCTCCATCCACGCGTCGTGCGTCGCCTCGACGACGCGAAGCGCCGTCTCCGTGGACAGCCAGTGCGCCAGGCCTTCCGTGAAGCCCTGGCTGATGTGTTGACAGTAGGCGATGGGCGCGGGGAATCCCCGCGGAATCATCCGCAGCACGGTGGCCACGGCCTTCGGCCCGCCCAGCGAGGCGGCCAGCGCCACCAGGGGGAACGGCGCGGTGGGCCCCTCCTGCGCCGGCGGCCTGGAGGCCTTGGGCGAGGAGGGCGGCGAGCGCACCCCCTTCACCTGCGCCAGCATCACCAGCTTGCGGTTCACCGCGTGCCAGAAGTCCGGGCCCGGCGTCATGGGCCGGTCCATCACGTCCAGCGCACCCATGGCCAGCGCCTGGAACGCCTGCTGGCCGCTGAGCGCGCCCGGGTGCAGCGCGAGGATGGGCGTGGGGCGCTGGGCCATGATGCGCTCGATGGCGCCCAGCGCCTCCGGGGACATCAGGTCCACCAGCAGCACGTCCGGGAAGTGCCGGCGCACCACCGCCTCCGCGCCCACGAAGTCCGCCTCCGGGGGGCCCACGGCGACCAGCGACTCGCCGTCGAAGAGCCCGCGCACCAGCCCGCGCAGGCCCCGCCCCACCAGGAGTACCCGGAACGCCAGTCCCGACACCGCCGTGCCGCCGCCCACGAGAGGCTCCTCAGGTCAGCCGATCGATGGACTGCGCCAGGATCTCCACCCCCAGCTCGCCCTTCACCAGGTACGCATCCGCGCCCGCATCCAGGCCGCGCCGCTTGTCCTCCGGCGACGCGAGCGACGACAGGATGATGACCGGGATGCGCGCCACGGCGGGCGTGCCCTTCAGCCGCCGCGTGAGGGAGAAGCCGTCCAGCTTCGGCATCTGCACGTCCGTGAGGATGAGGTCGTACGTGTTCGTCTGCACCTTCACGTACGCCTCCTCGCCGTCCTGCGCCTCCTCCACGGAGTGGCCCAGCGCCTTGACCAGCGCGCCCTCCGTCGCACGGGCGATGGGCGAGTCGTCCACCAGGAGCACGCGCAGCCGGCGGCTTGCGGGCGCCTGGGTGACGGGGCGGGCCATGCGGCGCACCTCCGTCATGATGTCCGGCACGTGCAACAGCACCGCGATGCGCCCGTCCTCCAGCGCCGCCGTGCCCGCGATGAACGGCGCGCCCTTGAGGAACTCGCCTCCGCAGGGCTTCACCGCCACCTCGCGCTCGTCCACGAAGCCGTCCACCACCAGCGCGGCGTAGTCGTCGCCGTGGCGCACCACCACCGCGGGGGGCTTGTCGAAGCGGTTGCCGCCGTTGAGGCCCAACAGCGGCCCCAGCGCCACCAGCGCCGTGGGCTTGCCCCGGTGCCGCACCGCCAGCGTGCCGAACACCTCCATGCGGTCATCCGGCTTGATGCGCATGACGGCCACCACGTCCGCGGCGGGCATGCCGTAGACGTCGTCGCCCAGGCGCACCAGCAGCACCTTCATGAGGGCCAGGGACTGCGGCAGGCGCAGCGTGATGGTGGTGCCGCGGCCCTGGCGGCTCTGCACGCCCACGGACCCGCCCAGCGTCTCCACCTTGCGCTTCACCACGTCCATGCCCACGCCGCGGCCGGACAGCTCGCTGACCTGCTCGCGCGTGGAGAAGCCGGGACGGAAGATGAGCTCGATGGCCTCGCGCTCCGACAGCGCGGCGGCCTGCACCGGCGACAAGAGGCGCTTGTTGATGGCCACCTGCTTGAGCCGCTCGGTGTCCATGCCGCGGCCGTCGTCCTCCACCTCGATGTGGAGCATGTCGCCGTCCACGCGCACCCGGATGCGGATGCGGCCCGTGGCGGGCTTGCCCATCTGCTGGCGGAAGTCCGCGGACTCCAGGCCGTGGTCCACCGCGTTGCGAAGCAGGTGCACCAGCGCGTCGCGCACGTCCGCCAGCATGGACCGGTCCACGCCGATGTCGGCGTTCTCGATGACCAGGTCCACTTCCTTGTTCTGCGTCTTCGCGATGTCGCGCACCGCGCGAGGGAACGCGTCGAACACGGTGGACAGCGGCACCAGGCGCGCCTCGGCCACGTGGTCCGCCAGCTGGGCCAGGTTGCCGTGCAGCGTGTTGATGCCGTCCCCGTTGCGGCGCACGAAGCGGAACGCGTCGTCGCGCAGCATGTGCAGGTCCGCCTCCGCGCGCTCCAGCTCCGTGCGGATGGAGTCCGGGACGTCCACCTCCTCGGAGATGCGCAGGAAGCGGTCGCCCAGGCGGCTGAAGCGCTCGAAGAGCTGCGCCGTCTCCCCACTGCGAAGCCGGCCGCGCGCGCTCTCCACCAGCAGGTCGCCGGCGAGCAGGCCCAGCGAGTCCAGCACCTCCACGTTCACGCGGATGCTGCGGTCCGCGATGGAGTTGGCCTTCGCGGCGCTGGGAGCTTCTTCCTCCTTCGCGGCCGGAGCCGCCACGGCGACCGGCTCCGCCACGCGGGGCGCGGCCTGCGCGGCCACCGGCGCCTGGACCACGGCGGGCGGTGCCACGGGCGCGGGGGCCTGCACGGCGGGCTTGGGCGGAGGCGGCGCGGCGGAAGACGCGGGCTTGCGCACCGGGCCCAGCGCGGGCACCGGGTGGCCGGACACCTCCGCCAGGGCCTTGACCATCTCCTCGGTGGCGGACGTGCCGGTGTGGGCCGCGTCCAGATCCTCGATGAGGTCCGACAGCACGTCGCAGGCACGGAGCATGACGTCCGTGGCCGTCTCGGTGGCCGTCTTGCCTTCGCGCTCGGCGCGCAGGACGTCCTCGGCGGCGTGCGCCAACTGCCCGATGGCGGCCAGGCCCAGCATGCGGGCCTCGCCCTTCATCGTGTGCAGTTCGCGCGCGACGTCCTCCGCGGCCTGCTCCGCGGTCTCCTTCTCCAGGTCGATGACTCCCAGCTGGATCTTCTGGAGTCGGTCGGCCGTGACCTCCTGGAACTTCTTCAGGAGGGACTTCTTGAGGGCCTCGGTGTCCATGGGTCGCGGGCGTCAGGGCGCTCTGTGCGCCCCTCGACCCATTTCTCCCCTCAGGAGAACGACTGCTAGTCGGCCTTGAACCGCTTGATGAGCTCGGCGAGCCGGCCCGCGAGCTGGGTGAGTTCGGCGGCAGCCCCGGTGGCCTGCTTCGACGCCTGCGTCGTCTGGCGGGTCACGTCCTCGATCTCCGCCATGGACGCCACCACCTGCTCGGTGGCCGTGCGCTGCTGCTGGGTCGCCAGGTTGATGACCCGGGCCGCGTCGCTCGTCTCCTGCACGCCGGCGAGGATGCCCTCCACGGCCTGCGCCGCCACCGCGCCCAGCTTCTCGCCGGACTCCGTGGCGTGCTTGGACGCGTCCGCCGCACCCGCCGCGGCCTGCGTGGCCTCGCGGATCTCCGTGATCAGGTTCTTGATCTCCTTGGTGGACTCCAGGACGTTCTCCGCCAGGCGGCGCATCTCCGCCGCGACGATGGAGAAGCCCTTGCCCGCCTCACCCGCGCGGCTGCCTTCCAGCGCCGCGTTGAGCGCCAGGAGGTCCGAACGGTCGGCGATCTCGTCGATCACCTCCACCACCGTGCCAATGCGCTCCACGCGCTTGGACAGCTTGGAGATGGAGTCCGCCACCGCGACGCCGTCGCTGCGGATCTGCTGCATGGCCTGGATGAACTCGCCAATGGCGCCACGGCCCGCGCGGGCCGCGCCCAGCGTCTCTTCCGCCACGCGCGCCACGCTGCCCGCGTTCTCCGCGATCTGCGCGGACGCGTGCTTCAGCTCCTCCATGGTCGCGGTCGTCTCGTGGATGGCCGCGGCCTGCTCGGTGGAGGACGTCTCATGCTGCGTGGACGCCGCCAGCACCTGGTTGGCGGAGGACGACAGCCGCAGCGCGGCCTCGTTGATCTCCCGCACGAAGATGCGCAGCGTCTCGATGACCTTGCCGAAGCCCTCCAGCAGGGGCCCCAGCTGGGGGTCTTCCGTGGACGTGTTCCAGCGCGACAGGTCGCCTTCGCGCACCAGGATGATCAGCGAGTCGAGCGCCTGATCGATCTCCTGGGCCGCCACCTGCTTGCGGTGCTCCGCGGAGGAGAACTGATCCAGCACCTGGTTGAGCAGGTGGCCGAAGCCGGTGGGGTCCGCCTGCACGCGGTCCTGCGGCACGCGCGCGTTCAGGTTGCCGGACAGCACCGACATCAGCGTGTCGGTGAAGGGCTTGAAGGGATCCGTCACCGTGTTGGCGATGACGGACTCCGCGCCGGCCTTCACGCCCGGGGACTTCCTCGCGCCGCGGGACTTCGCGGGCTTCTCGTTGGGGCTCTCCAGGGACATGTGTGTCAGTGCCTTCCTTGCGTCTTCAAGGTTTCCGCCAAATCAATGAGCAACACGGGACGTCCCGCCTCTTCATCCAGGCAGACGCCCACCGCATAAGAAGCCGCCGCCGCCGCGACCGGCATCCGGCGCAGCCCTGAGAGCGGGATGGTGCGCACCCCGTTGACGGCGTCCACCTTCAGGTGGCCCTCGCCCTCGGGAGTGTCGAACACGATCGCCCGGTGCCCCTTGTGGGGCAGGCCCAGGTCGCGCACGGTCAGGTCGTCCGGGAGCGCGCGGTCGATGCGCAGCACGGACGACGCGTCCGTGCCGTACTCCGAGTCACCAATCTGGAAGAAGAGGACGTCCACCTCTCCCACGGCGCGCTCCGCGTCCGCGTCCAGCGCGGAGGCCGGCTCGTCGAGCAGGTCGCTGCCGCTCATCGCACCACCGCGCGCTGACGGGCCGTCTGCAGGAGCTTGGAGAAGTTGAGCAGGTTGAGGCCGTCCGTCGGCCCCGAGCCCTGCACGACGCCCAGGAGGTGCTCCGCCGCCTGATCACCGCCCAGGGGCGGCGGCAGGATCTCCGACACGGGGATGCGGCGCAGGCCGAGCACGGTGTCCGCCACCACGCCGGACACGTAGTTGCCGCTGACGCCCACGAAGATGCGGGTGCGCGGACCGATGCGCGCCTCGCCCTTGCTGAGGAAGCGCAGGAGGTCCACCACCGGCAGCACCTGGCCGCGGTGGCCGGTGACGCCCAGGATGAAGGACGGCGTGCGCGGCAGCGGCGTGAGCAGCCCGGCGCGCAGCACCTCCAGCACGTTCTCGCTGGGGACGCCGAAGCGCAGCTCGCCCACGCGGAAGCAGAAGAATTCCAGCTCCGGCCGGGCCTGGGCGGCCACCGTGCGGTCTGGCGCCATGCGCAAGGCGCGTTGGAGGGGGGAGGAGTTCGGGGTCAAGGCACCGAAGTATCCGAGACCGGGATAAAGAGGGTCAAGGGTCCATCGTCCGATGCCGGACCGGCCGCCTGCTCTCCGTTTCGATGGTCCATCGTGACCCAAAGGTGTAGGGTTGTGCGCTGGAAGCCCCTGAGGAGGACGATGTCCCGCGTACTGGTCATTGACGACAGCCCGATGCTTCTGGAGCTCACCGTCCGGGCCCTGACGGCCGCCGGCTACGAAGCCAGTGGCGCGCCGGACCTGGCTACGCTCAACCAGAAGCTCACCGAGGGCCCGTTCGCGCTCATCCTCATGGACGTGAACATGCCGGAGATGTTCGGCGACGACGTCGTCGAGTACCTCCGCACCCAGAAGGGCGTCACCTCCAAGCTCGTCCTGTACTCGGACATCTCCGAGCAGGAGCTGGAAGCGAAGGTGAAGAACTCCGGCGCGGACGGCTACATCCTCAAGAGTGGAGGCCTGGAGGGCGTGCTGGGGGGCGTCATGGGCATGATCGGAGCCCCGGCGCTGAAC
>NZ_RAWL01000439.1:0-6979 GCF_003668885.1 Corallococcus sp. AB049A
CTCCCCACCCCCTCCTCATCCTCGGGGCCTCCCGCGACCGCGACAGGGGTCCGTCCGATCCGCTGGTGCTCGCCCTGGACGCGCTCCAGAAGGGCCAGACGCGGGTGACGGAGCTCACCTTGCTCCCGCTGTCGCGCGAGGACTGCACGCGGCTCATCGGCGACACGCTCGGCGCGGATCCAGGCCCCCTCGCTCCGCTGGCTGCGCTGGTCTGTGAGAAGACCCACGGCAACCCCTTCTTCACCCTCCAGCTGCTCTCCGCGCTTCAGCGCGACAGCCTGCTCACCTTCGACCGGGGACGGAGCGCCTGGCGGTGGAGCGCCCACCGCATCCGCGCGCTGGAGCTGGGCGAAGGCGTCATCGAGCTGATGCTCGGCAAGCTGCGGTGCCTCCCCGCCCTCACGCAGGAAGCGCTCACGCTCGCGGCCTGCCTGGGCGCGACCGTCGAGCTCCCATCGCTCATCGCGGCGGGGGGCTTCGAGGAGGACGCCCTGCGCGTCGCGCTGGACGTGGCGGTGCGCGAGGGATTGCTGCTCCCGCACCTCGAAGGGACCTATCGCTTCTCGCACGACCGCGTGCAGCAGGCCGCCTACGCGCTCCTCGAACCCGACGTGCGCGCCGCCACGCACCTGCGCATCGGCCGCCGGCTGCTCGCGCACACCTTACCGCGGCTGCTTCCCGAGCGCGTGTTCACCCTGGTGACCCAGCTCGACCAGGGCATCGAGCTGATTGACGCGCGGGAGGAGCGCATCGCGATCGCCCGGCTCAACCTGCTCGCCGCCAGGCGGGCCAGGACCGCCTCCGCCCATGCCGCGGCGATCCGCTACCTCCACGCGGGCCAGGCGCTGCTCGCTCCCGAACCCTGGGCCGTGGATCATGAGCTGGCCCAGGGCCTTCACCAGGAAGAGGCGGAGAGCGAGCTGTCCGCAGGCAACCTGGACACGGCGGCGCGCCTCCTGACCGTCCTGCTGGACCATGCGCGGACCCCCACCGAGCGCGCCAGCGTCTACCGGGCGCGGATCGACCTTCACACCACCCGGGGCGACCTGGGCTCCGCCATCGACAGCGCCAGTGCCTGCCTCCGTCAGTACGGCATCGCGCTGAGCCCCCAGCCCACGCTGGAGCAACTGGAGGAAGCGGACCGCACCGTGGCGCAGCTCCTTGGAGAGCACGCCATCGAGGCGCTGCTCAGCCTGTCGCCCATGCGGGCTCCGGACATGGAGGCCGCCATGAGCGTGCTGGCCTCCTTCCTGCCGACGGCCTACTTCAGCAACCCGCGGCTGCACCACCTGGTGGCGTGCCAGATGGTGAGCCTCACGCTCCAGCATGGACTGACCTCCGCCTCCACGATGGGGCTCACCGCCTACGGCTTCGAACTGGTCATCACCCACAAGCAGTACGCCAGGGCGGCCAGCATCGCCCGCGTGGCGCTCGCGCTGGTGGAGCGGCACGGCTTCGTCGCGGATGAGGCGAAGGTGTCCCTGGTCGTGGGCGTCGCGATCCTCTCCTGGGTCGAGCCGCCGCGCTCCCTCTACACCTATGTCGAGCGGGCCCTACGCGCGGGGAGGCGGGCGGGAGACGTGGTCTTCGTCTGCCTGGGGCTCACCCACCGCTGCATGCTGGCGCTGGCCGCGGGCGAACGGCTCGAGGAGGTCGACCGCGCGGCGCGGACGGCCGCCGACTTCAATCGCGGCATCGGGAACGAGCCGCTGCTCCTCTGTGTCGAGGTCGTCCAGCGCCTCACCCAGGCGCTGCGCGGCCGCCCTCCGGCGCTCCCCCACGAGACGCTCGAGGAGGCGGCCTTCGCCGAGCGGGTGAGCCGTCAGCCGCCGTTCGCCAGCTTCTGGTTCCGCCTCCGCCGCCTGGAGCTCCGCCTCGTCCTGGGCAACCGCGCCGCCGCGCTCGCCGAAGCGCGACAGCTCTCCGGCCTCATCGTCGCCCAGCGGGGCCAGTACGGTGAGGCCCATGCCGTCTTCCTGGTCGCCCTGACCCTGGCGGCCCACGGGGAGGAGGCACCGGCGGAGGATCAGGCGAAGTGGAGCGAGGAGTTCGAAGGCCATCGCGCCTTCCTCGGGAACCTGGCGGCGTTCTGTCCCGCCAACTTCCTCGCCTTCAATGCGCTGGTGACGGCGGAGGTCGCGCGGAGGCACGGACGCACCGGGGAGGCCGAGGAGCACTACGAGCAGGCGCTCCGGGCCGCGCGTGAGAGCGGACTCGTCCAATACGCGGCGCTGGCGGCCGAGCTGGCCGCGCGCTTCTACCGTTCCCGAGGCCTGAGCACCGCCGCGGACGCCTACCTGGAGGAGGCCTGGCGCGCGTACCGGGAGTGGGGCGCCGAGGCCAAGCTGCGCCAGCTGGAGCAGCTGTACCCGCGCATGAAGGAGCGCCTGTCGCGTGCGCTGCCGCACCACCTGTACGCGGAGCCCGCGCAGCTGGATGCGCGCGCGATGGTGCATGCGTCACAGATCCTCTCCCAGGAGATCGTCCTGCCGCGGCTGCTGGAGCAGCTCTTGCGGAGCGCGTTGGAGCAGGCGGGCGCGGAGCGGGGATGCCTGATGACGTTCGAAGGGGGGCATCCCTTCGTGCGGGTGACGGCGCAGCTGACGGAGTCGGGCATCCAGGTCGCCGTCCTCGGTGAGCCCGTCGCGCCCGGTGCCGAGCTTCCGGGCTCGCTCCTGGCGCACGTGCAGCGGATGCGGCAGCCGGTCCTGCTGGACGATGCCTCCCAGCCGAGCCCCTTCTCCTCGGATCCGTACTTCGCCTCGCTGCGCGTGCACTCGGTGCTGTGCATTCCGCTCGTCCGGAAGGCGGACCTCGCCGGCATGCTCTACCTGGAGAACAACCAGCTGCCGGGGGCGTTCACGTCCGAGCGGATCCTCACCCTGGAGGTGCTGGCCGCGCAGGCCGCCATCTCCCTGGAGAACGCCCGCCTCTACCAGGCGGCCCAGGAGGCGGTCCGCGTGCGCGACGACTTCCTGGCGATCGCCTCCCACGAGCTCAAGACCCCCATCACCGCGATGAGGCTCCAGGTGCAGTCGATCCGGAAGGTGATGGGCACGCAGGCGCCGGATGCGCCCACCGGGGGCCGGCTCGTGACCCTGCTCGGGGCCTTCGAGCGTCAGGTCAGCAGGCTCGCCTATCTGGCCGACGACATGCTCGAGGTGTCCCGGCTCAAGGAGGGAGCGCTGGCGTTGGAGCTGGACACGTTCGACCTGTCCACCCTGGTGCGGGAGCAGGTGGACGCCCTGGCCGAGCGGCTGAAGGCCACGGGTTGTTCCGTGGAGCCCGACTTCGGGGAGGCGGTGGTGGGGCAATGGGACCGCGCCCGCCTGGGGCGGCTCGTCACCAGCCTGCTCCTCAACGCCATGAAGTTCGGCGCGGGCCACCCCATCACGGTGCGTGCGCGAGTGACGGGAGACTTCGCGCGCCTCGAGGTGAAGGACCGGGGAGCCGGGGTGGACCGCGCGGACCAGGCGCGCATCTTCGAGCGGTTCGAGCAGGCCGCGCCCGCGTACAACTACGGCGGGCTGGGCCTGGGGCTCTATCTCGCGCGCGAGACGGTCCGCGCCCATGGTGGCACCATCACCGTGGAGAGCGCGCTCGGTGCCGGTGCCACGTTCGTGGTGGAGCTGCCCCTGCGGCGGGCACCCTGACGGTGCGGGGTGTGCCTCAGGGGGCCAGGGTCTCGAAGCGACAGGCCATGTCGCCCAGCACCGTCCCTGGCGACGTGAAGTCCGCCCAGAACTCGAGCGCGTAGGTGGCGCTCTGGGGCGCGGTGAAGACGGCCTGCCAGCGCACGTCGTCCCGCTCCTCCAGGGAGGACGCCTGGCGAGCCCCTGTCGCGTCGAGGAAGCCCACATACGGCCGGTGCTTCGCGCCCGACACCTTCCAGGGGCAGTCGAGCTGGTAGCGCCGTCCGGCGATGGCCTGGAAGGTGTAGACGTCGTGGTCGATGGCGTTGGCGATCCGGAAGGACAGCGTCTGGGGACCGTCCGGGAAGGCCGTCGCCGTGTCCAGGGTGTCCCCGTGGTCGTCCAGGCCCTGGTCTTCCACCTGGAGCGTGTAGTTCCCCGTCACGTACTTCGAGTTGAGCGCGGGCGCGCCCGTCATCCGCACGAAGTGCGTCGCCTGGGACGCCTTGAAGGACGTCGAGGTGGGGAGGCCCGCGGAGGCGGGGTGGGTGCCGAACAGGCCCCCCGGCGCCGCATCCTGGAGCGAGCCCTGGCTCTGCCCCGTCAGGGTGAAGGACACCTGGTAGTGGTGCCCGGGCTGGACGGACAGGGCGAAGACGTCGCGGTCTCCGGGCGCCTGGACCTTCCCCTGCACGGACGCGGTGCCCGCCGGCACCGGGGTGGCCGCTTCCGGGGTGTCCCCGTGGTCGTCCGGCCCCAGGTCGTTCAGCACGCAGGTGTAGGGGCGGGACGGATCATCGAAGGAGTTGCCCTGGATGGAGGCAACGTAGGTGCCTCCCAGGGACTTGATGCGGGCCTCGCCTTCGGTCTCCCGGTCGTTGGGGTCAAACGCGCGGCCCTGGGCCCTCTGCTGGCTGTCGAGGATCCGCAGCTCCCAGGACGGGTTCGGGAAGGAGCAGCCGAGCGCGTAGACGTGGTCCACGGTGGTCTCGAACGACAGCAGGTCCCGCTCGCGCCAGTGCTCGGTGTAGCCCGTGAAGGGCTTCTCCGACGGCGTCCAGGGCGTCGCCCGGAGGAACAGGTCCCCGTGGTCGTCCGGCCCGCGGTCGACCAGGCGGAACTGGAACGGCACGCGAGGCTGGCTGGTGAGCGGGAGCAGATAGAACGTGTGCACGGCGCCGTGCTTCAACCCGGACCAGTGCAGCGGGCTGGGGGGAAAGCTGGTGTCATCGCTGTACTGGTCGGCGGCGTCGAGCCTCGTGCCCGCCGCATCCCGCAGGACCACCGAGTACCCCAGGCTCCCCGGCTCCACCGTGAGGTCGTAGTGCCGGCATCCCTGGGCGACGAAGGCGAAGTGCAGCGGCACGCCCCCTCCGGGTGGCCAGGTGAGGGTGTGCACTTCATCCGAGGGCGTCAGCAGCGTGGCGCCATCCGGAACGCCCGCGTCCGGGCCGGCGTCCACGCCCGCATCCGTCCCTGCGTCCGCACCGGCGTCGAGCACGAGCGGCGGAGGCTCCGGCGTGGAATCACATCCCGCACCGAGGACGAGCCCGGCGGACAGGAGGAAGACAGACCGCCATTGCTGTTTCACGTTCATGACAGGGGTTCCTGGGATGGGCATGTCAGGGGTCCAGGACCTCGAAGAGGACCGTGTGGTCGATGAAGCTCTCCTGCAGGGAGACGCTCATCGCGAAGTAGTAGGTCCCCGCCGTGGGCAGGGTGAACTCCTTCACCCAGCGCGAGCCGACGTGCTGCCCGGGTGTCCGGATGGAGCGCCCCTGCTCATCGTAGAGCGTTGAGAACAGCTGCGCCCCGGTCGACGTGTCCCTCCAGTCGCCGCTGAGGCGATAGCGGCCCCCGGCGACGGCCTGGAAGGAGAGGTAGTCCTCGTCGATGAACTCGGAGATGTGCACGGTGACGGTCTGCGACGGCCCGGTCAGCGGCGTCGCGGTCTCCCGCGTGTCGCCGTGGTCGTCCAGGCCCAGGTCCTCGAACCGGAGCGTGTAGGGGGCGGACGTCCACCGCGCCCGCAGGACCCCGTCCCCCCGCACCCCCACGTAGTGGGAGGTTCCTGCCGCCTTGAAGGCCAGGACGATGTCGTTGAACCCGTCGAACTCGCCGCCCGGCGGCGCCGCGAGGACCCGGCAGTCAGGCGGCGTGGCGCCGGGGACGCAGGTCGCGCGGTAGTGGTGTCCGGGCTGGACGCTCAGCGCGAAGGCGTCGAAGTCGCCACGGTAGTCGAGCCGTCCCTCGACGGACGCCGTCCCCTCGGGGAGCGCGGTCGCCGTCTCCATGCGCTCACCGTGGTCCTCCGCGCCTTCGTCCTTCAGCCGGCACTGGTAGGCGGAAGGGGATGGGGCCACCAGTGAGTTGTTGGCCCGGACCATGGCGAAGGACCGCTCCCCCGGGGCCTTGAAGGCCGTGGAGGCCTGCAGCTCCATGACGTTCGTGTTGTTCACCTCGCTGACGGCGTAGTTCAGGACCGGATCAAAGAAGGACAGCCACCAGCCCGGGTGCGAGAAGTCACAGCCCAACGAATAGACGTGGCCCGCCACGGTGGAGAACGAGAACACGTCGCGCTCGCCCTCGTGCTCTCCCTGTCCCATCAAGGGCTGCTCCGAGGGGGCCCAGGGGGCTGCCGTGGTGAGCAGGTCACCGTGCGCGTCCGGCCCTTGATCCACGAAGCGGAAGACCAGGTCCCGGGTGAGCTCGAACGGCGCCGCCGAGACCTCCAGCGTGTAGAAGCCCTCCACGGTGAACCCCGACCAGTGCGAGGTCAGCGGCGAATTGCCGAAGGCGCCTTCCCGGTGTTCGAGGACGGCTCCGGACGGGTCCTTCAACGTCATGACGATCCGCTGCCGGTACTCCTCGATGAGGAAGTCGTAGTGCCGCCCGGCCCTGCCCGGGAAGGCGAAGCGGAGCGTGACCTGGGGATCCGTCCACGCCACGGTTTGAACGCGCGTCGAGGATGGGCACAGGAACGTGTGGCCTTCCGGAACCCCCGGCGGCGGGGGCCCTTCGGGCGTGCAGTCGTCCACACCGGCATCCGGACCCGCATCGCTTCCCGCATCCACGCTCGTTCCAGCGTCCGGCAGGGGCGCCGGCTCATCCGGAGTGGAGTCGCACCCCAAGCCCATGAACAGACAGCAGGAAACGAGAAAGGCAGACAGTGAACGTGTTTTCAAAGACATCTCATGGGCTCCCGGGACGGGGGGCACCCTAGCCGAAGAGCGCATGGAGGGGCCACGGCCGCCGTGTAAGCCTTCAAGACGTCAGGCAGGCGTCGCGACTGACGCCGCGTGGATTCGCACGCGGACCCGGAAGACGGAGGGGGCGGCGAGGGGGCC
>NZ_RAWL01000043.1:0-32632 GCF_003668885.1 Corallococcus sp. AB049A
CCCTGGGGCTGGGTGGCTGGCAGGTGTACCGGATGAACGCGCACGCGCCCGAGACGCCGGCAGTGGAAGCGACGGCTCCGCGTGTGCAGGACCCCGGCACGAAGCCCGCGCAGGTTCCGGACAGTCCTCCCAAGGTCTCCCCTCCTCCCGCTGACACCACCACTCCGGTCCCGGTCGAGGCCGCTCCCACGGGCCCGCGTCCCGCCGGCGCGCAAGGCATGGGCGGCACCGGGACGTCCACGCCGGTCCGGGAGACCGACACGCCTCCGCGTCCGGAGCGCACGCCGTCGCGGCCGCCCCTGGTGGTCGCCAGCGTGGAGCCGCAGGACGACGCCAGGCACGCCCGCACCGGCAAGGTCCCCGTGTCCATCCTCGTGCGTCCGTACGGCTCCATCCGCGTGGATGACGGGCCCGCAGGCACGCAGCAGCTCTCGCAGCACGACGTGCACCTGACCCCGGGCCCGCACACCATCACCGTCTCCTGCGGCTACTGCGAGGACGCCACGGAGACCATCGACGTGAGGCCGGACCGGGAGAACGTCTTCCGCCTGCGCGCGCTCTTGAAGGCCTCGCAGCTCTCCATGGACTACCAGCCGCAGGACGCCACCGTGCGCGTGGGCGACGTGGAGCGCACCGCGCACGACAGCCTCCAGCACCCCTTCGACATCCGCTCCCCGCGCGGCCCCGCCAGCTTCCAGCACCGCGTGGAGGTGGAGATCTCCTCCCCCGGCTACAAGACGGAGAAGCGCGTCGTGCTGCTGGAGCCCGGCAAGCCCACCACCCTGCGCGGGAGCCTGGCGCCCGAATGAGCCGCGGTCCGCTGCTACTCGCCTGTCTCCTGCTGGCCCTGCTGGGCCCCGCGTCCGCGCGCGCCCAGACGGGCATTGGCGCGGATCCGGAGGTCGCGGCCCTGCGCTCGTCGTTCGAGTACGGCAAGTACGCGGAGGTGCTGGAGCGCGCCGGTCAGCGCATCGACCGGGGCGACCTGCCGGAAGAGGACCTGGTGGAGCTGCACAAGCTCGCGGGCCTGTCCGCCTTCAACCTCAACAAGACGGACGACGCCGAGCGCCACCTGCGCGCCGTGCTCCGGTTGGACCCGGACTTCAGCCTGGACCCCTTCGTCGTCCCGCCCCCGGCCGTCGCCTACTTCGAGGACCTGAAGAACCAGATGTCCGGCGAGCGCGACTTCCTCCGCCAGGAGCAGCGCCTGCGCCTGGAGCGAGAGAAGGCCGAACAGGAGCGCCGTGAACAGGAGCGCGTCGCGCTGGAGACGCAGCGCCGCCGCGCGGAGGAACTGGCCCGCCAGGTCACCGTGCGCACCGTGGAGAAGCGCAACTTCCTGGTCAACTTCGTCCCCTTCGGGGCCGGCCAGTTCCAGCAGGGCCGCAACGGCATGGGCATCGCCTTCGCCGCCACCGAGGGCGTGATGGCCATCACCAGCATCATCGCGTTCTTCGCGTACGACTCTCTCTTCGAGGAGCGCTTCATCAACCTGGACAACGTGCTGGACGAGGACGGCCGCGCGTCCATCCCGGTGCGCTTCATCCCCACGGACCGCGCCCGGCAGGCGGACACCTGGCAGTTCCTCCGGCTCGCGTCCGCGACCGGCTTCTACACCGTCTACGCCCTGGGCGTGGTGGACGCCGTCTACCACCACGAGGACCAGGTGGTGACCAGCACCACCGTCGAGTCCCGCCCCGAACCGAAGCCCTCTCCCTCCGTCTCCCAGGCCGCGTCGCCACGCATGCGGCTGTACTCCACCCGCAGTGGACTGGGCGCCGGCTTCTCCCTCACGTTCTAGTCACCCGAAGAGCCCGACCCCGCCCATGGCCAGCCTCACCGTCCGCACCCCCGATGGAAAGGTCCGCACGGTCTCCCTGCTCAAGCGCATCACCAGCCTGGGGCGGGGATCCGACAACGACGTGCCGCTGGAGGACGCCAACGTCCCCGCCAGCGCCCTGCACGTCACCTTCGACGGCACCCGCTACGAAGTGGGCAGCCTGGGCGCCACCTTCCACGTCAACGGCAAGCGCCGCGACAACCACGCGCTGTCCACCGGCGACGTGGTCAAGGTGGGCGGCACCGAGCTGACCTTCTCCCGCGAGGACGCCCCCCGCGAACCCGTGCGCCGCGAGGTGCCCGAGCGCGAGGTGCCCCTGCCCTCCGCCGCCACCGCGTCGTCGGACTCGCACACGGCGGAGCTGCCCGGCGTGGTGGGCCGCGAGCTCGTCCTGCTCAAGCGGCTGACGGCCTTCAGCGAGCGGCTGTTCGGCAGCTACGACGTGGACCGCATCCTGGAGAGCCTGCTGGACGAGGCGATCGAGGTCACCCGCGCCGACAAGGGCTTCCTCATCCTGATGGAGAGCGGCGAGCCGCGCGTGAAGGCCGCGCGCAACGTGGCCCGGGAGAACATCGAGGACGCGGTGGAGAAGCTGTCCGACTCCATCATCGCCAAGGTGGTGAAGGACCAGAAGGCCATCATCGTCGCGGACGCGCTGGACGCGCCGGAGTTCAAGGCCAGCGAGTCCGTGGTGAACCTCAAGGTCCACTCCGTCATGTGCGTGCCCGTCATGCACAAGGGCGACCTGTTCGGCGTGCTCTACGTGGGCAACGACCGGCTGGTGAACCGCTTCGAGCCCAAGAGCCTGGACATGCTCACCGTGTTCGCGGCGCAGGCGTCCCTGCTGTTGCAGAACGCGCTGCTCGTGAACGACCTGAAGCTCGACAACACGGAGCTGCGCCGCAAGCTGGAGGACCAGCGCTACGGCGACATCGTGGGCGCGTGCCAGGGCATGCGGGACGTGTACAAGCGCATCGACAAGATCGCGCCCACGGACATCTCCGTGCTGATCACGGGTGAGACGGGCACGGGCAAGGAGCTGATTGCCCGGGAGATCCACCGCCGCTCGCCGCGCACCAAGGGCCCGTTCATCACGGTGAACTGCGGCGCCATCCCGGAGAACCTGCTGGAGAGCGAGCTGTTCGGCCACGCCAAGGGCGCCTTCACCGGCGCGGTGGCCACGCGGCCCGGAAAGTTCCAGGCGGCCATCGGCGGCACCCTCTTCCTGGATGAAATCGGCGAGATGCCGCTCCAGCTCCAGGTGAAGCTCTTGCGCGCGCTCCAGGACAAGGTCGTCTACAAGGTCGGTGAGAACCGCGGCGAGCCGGTGGACATCCGCGTGGTGGCCGCGACGAATAAAATCCTGGAGGAAGAGGTGAAGCGGAACACGTTCCGCGAGGACCTCTACTACCGGCTCAACGTCGTCACCGTGAAGCTGCCGCCCCTGCGCGAGCGCGGCGAGGACGTCATCGTCCTGGGCCGCTTCTTCCTCCAGAAGTACGCGCGCGAGTTCAACTCCAAGGCGCGCGGCTTCACGCCCGCGGCCGCCGTGTCCATGAAGAAGTACGGCTGGCCGGGCAACATCCGCGAGCTGGAGAACCGCCTGAAGAAGGCCGTCGTCCTCGCGGACAAGCCGCTCTTGGGCGCGGACGACCTGGACCTCAAGCCGGAGAACCTGGAGCCCATCATGCCCCTGCTCCAGGCGAAGGAGGAGTTCCAGAAGCGCTACATCAACGAGGTGCTGGCGCGGAACAACGGCAACCGGACGAAGACGGCCAAGGACCTGGGCGTGGATCCGCGCACCATCTTCCGCCACCTGGAGAAGCTGGAGGCGGAGAAGACGGGCGGTCCGCTTCCCCCGGACGACAACGAGGAACTGCTATAGGGTTGCCCTCCAGCCACGCCATGCACCGTCACGTGACGCGACAGTCCCGCGGCATCCTCCAGCCGCTCGTGGCGGCCCTGGGGCTCGCGGCGATCGCGACGGGCTCCGGGTGCCTCATCCCCCAGGACGAGGCGCTGCTGGAGAGCGTGCCCCAGTTCCGCAACCGGCCGCCGCGCATCATGGAGGAGCAGGTGGAGCCCTCGGAGCGCATCCTGCGCGCCTTCGGTGTGGGCAGCTGCGTCCAGGACTTCAACGTGGTGGTGGAAGACCTGGACGTGGACGACCGCATCACCGTGGAGTGGTACGTGGACTACAACCCGTCCTACCCCTCGGGCTACTACCGGCAGATCGTCCTCGCCAACACCGGACAGCCCCGCCGTGACGACCGCGGCACGCTGCGCATGGACCTGCGCTCGGCCAACAACCCGCTGGCCCCGCCGGGCATCCACCTGGTGGAGGCGCTCGTCACGGACCGGCACCTCACCAACCGCCAGCCGGATCCGCCGGAGGAGGTGTTCCTCGCGGACGGCGGCGTGGTGAAGAACCCGGGCTTCGTCACCTCGTACTCGTGGGTGGTGAACACGGTGGCGGGGGACTGCCAGTGACGCGCGCGCGCCGGGCCCTGGCGCTGGCGCTCGGGCTGACCGGGGCCGGGTGTGGCTTCCTGGAAGAAGAGCCTCCGCCGGATCAGCTGGTGTGCCGCTCCGACGCGGAGTGCGCCCCGGGCCAGGTGTGCTTCGTGGACGGCTGCGGCAACCCCGGCGGCGACATCGTCGTGGAGGTGGAGCCCCTGCCCAAGGCGGGCCTGCTCGCGCAGGACTTCCCGGTGGACCGGCTGCGCGCGGAGCAGAACCTGGAGCTGTTCAGCCCCGTGCGCCTGAGGGGCGAGGTGTCTCGCGGCACCATGGCCACGCCGGACGGGGGCCTGGCCTCCATCCCCTACCGCGCGCCCGTCCACCTGCTGGCCACGGGCGAGAGCCGCCTCATCCCGGGCGTGGCGCGGCGCTATGAGACGACGCTCTCCCCGGAGGACGGCGCGTGGGCCCTGCCCGTGGGCAGCGGCGACTACACGGTGACGCTCACGCCGCTGGACCCGGGCCTGCCGCCGCTGTCGCGCACCGCCTCCGTGGACCCCGCCACGGGCGGCACGGTGACGTTCGAGCTGCCCACCGCCCCGAACGTGGTGACGCTGTCGGGGACGCTGGTGCTCCAGGGCCCGGCGCTCGTGGACGCGGACATGGAGGTGCAGGCGCTGGATGAGTCGCTGCGCCCGCTGTCCCAGCGCGCCCGCGTGGCCCGCGACACGGGCGCGTTCCAGCTGGTGCTCGCCCGGGCGGACGCCCAGCGCGCCACGGTGCTCCTGCGCGCCGCGCCCGTGGACGCCGCGGACCTGATGCCCCGGAAGACCTTCGTGGTGGACCCGTCCGAGCCCCTCACCTCCCCGCTGGAGTTGGGCAACCCCGGCGCGGCCGTGAAGGTGACGGGCCGCGTGCTGGAGTCCAACGGCCAGACGCCCATGGCGGGCGCGCGCGTGGCGCTCCAGGGCCGAGTGGCCGGCGGCGGCACGTTCCAGGGCGTGCCGGTGCTGACGGACGCGCAGGGGCGCTACCAGCTTCAGTCCCGGCCCGGCGTCGCGGAGTCCCCGCTCACGCTGGTCATCGTCCCGCCGCCTGGCTCGCCCTCGCGCCTGACGCTCCAGCCGGTGACGGTGGCGGCGGTGGACACGGCGCTGGACGACGTGACGTGCCCGGCGCGCATGACGGTGACGGGCAGCGTGAAGAACCCGGAGGGCACGGGCCCCGCGTCGGGCGTGCGCATCGTCGTGGAGCCGGTGGGCGCGCTGACGGGCTGGCCCCAGCCGCCCCTGGGCTTCGAGTCCCCCCAGACGACCAACAGCGAGGGCCAGTTCTCGCTGGCCCTGGACCCGGGCGAGTACCGGCTGGACTTCCTGCCCGGGGAGAACCTGCCGCGCGTCAGCCGCTTCGTCAGCGTGCCGGCCGGCAACGCCGGGACGGACGTGCTGCCGCTGGCCGCCTTCACGCTGTCCCGGGGCCGTTCGCTGAGCGGCCGCATCACCCTGCCCCCGGACCCCGAGGTGGCGCCGGACGGCATCGCGGCGAACGCGTCCGTGCGCTTCTTCCGCGTGGTGACGGTGGCGGGACGGCCGGAGTCGCTGCTGCTGGCGCAGACGGTGTCCGACAGCACGGGGCGCTACTCCACCGTGCTGCCCACGCGCTGAAGGCCTAGCGGCCGCTGTCCTTGCGGCGCGCGGTGTCGAAGGCGGCGTGCAGCGCGTCCACCGCGCCGCCCACCTCGCCCGCGTACTGCACCGCGTGGATGGTGTAGAGGTCCTGCACCCGCGTGAGGTGGCGGAACACCGAGCGCAGCTCCACGCGCGCCGGATCCCTCGACTCCAGGGCGCACTCGGACTCGGACTTGCGCACGCGCGTCAGCCAGTCCGTGCGGAAGCGCATCCACTCCTGGTCGACCTTGCGGGCGGGCAGCACGTGCACCAGCTTCTCGCGCTCGGACTCCAGGTCCTTCCAGTGCGCGTCCGCGGCGTCCAGGCACTCGCGCACGGTGAGCGGCGGCGTCACGGACGGCGGGCGCTCGGGCGTCATGGCCGCGACGGAGTGGCCCACGTTCCAGATGAGCCACGCCGACACCAGCGTGGCCAGCGTGATGTGGATGGCGTACGCGACGCCACGGTAGACGCGGAAGCGGGGATCTTTCCGAGGGTCTGGAACGGACACGGGGTCCAGGTCTTACGACCCTGGACCCCGGGTGGCAATGCTTCCCTTGCGCACCGTCCGGACGGCGACGGCTTGGGGGCTGCTACTGGCCGGCGGGGGCGCCCACGGCCGGAGCGGCCTGGGGCGCGGCGGCCGGAGCGGCGGCGGGCACCGCGGCGGCGTCCGAGCCACCGGCGGCGGCGCGCTTGGCGGAGCTCAGGCGGCCACGGAACTGCGTCAGGTACTGGGTGGCCGGGTACGTGGCCAGCGCGTCGCGCACGGTGTCCGCGGCCTTATCGAAGGCGCCCGTCTCCTGGTACGACTGGGCGAGCAGCAGCATGGCGTAGTCACGCGTCTTGGACTTCTTGTCGCCTTCCACGAAGCGGGCCAGCAGCGGCACGGCCTTGTCGTGCTGACGCAGCTGGTTGTAGGCGGTGCCCAGGAAGAAGGACGCGTCCAGCGCGTCCGCCTCCGGCGGGTTCATGGCCAGGAAGCGCGACAGGTCCTCCACCACGGCGTTCATCTCGTTCTTGCGGAAGGCGATCTTCCCGCGCTCGAAGGCGGCGTCGCCCGTCTCGCGGCGCAGGATGGCGGCGCGGTCGTTGAGCGCCTGGCGCTCCAGCGAGGACAGCTTCTGCGTGTCCAGCTTCACCAGCGCGTCGATGCCCTTGAGGCGCTCGTCACCCGGCAGCGTGGTCATCATCTTGTAGACCTCACCCGCGGCGCGCTGGGCCGTCAGGTGCGCCGTGGTGTCCGCGCGCTGCTTCTCCAGCTGCGTGGAGAGGTCCGCCACCTGCTTCTCCAGCCGCTCGCGCTCGTTGGTGTTGCTGGAGCTGCGCGCGCCGTTCACCAGCACCGCGCCACCGACCGCCAGGATCGCGAAGAGCGCGTAGGCCACCGCCGAGGAGATCCACTGCCGCTTCTGGAAGTCCTCGTGACGCTTGCCAACCGCCTTCACCTCCGCGTGGAGGTTCTTCAGCAGGTTGTCCGTCTTGATGACGAGGTTGCGCGACTCGATGACCTCGCGGCGGAGCTCGGAGAGTTCCTTGTCGAGGTCAGTCTTCGGCTGTTCAGAGGGGGGCATGGACATCTTCCTGGGACCGGAAATGACTTCGGCCGACTCACGCATGCTAGGGGACTCTCCGGGATGAGGGGCGGGTTCTTTTGTCGCTCCCCAACAGGGCCCTTGGTGCGCACCATTCCCCGGAGTCCCCGCTTCCTTCGCGCTCGCCTGCTCTTGTGTTGGAACTTTCCCGAGGCTCTAGAACGAGCTCAGGGGACGGGACGGATCCGGCGCGAACGCGTAGGTCACACCCAGCGCGAACCAGTTGCCTCCGTGGCTGAAGCTGAAGGGTCCCGGCTTCTTCGGATCCGGAGACTCGACGGGGCCGCGCAGGAAGGTGAAGCGGTACTCGGCGGTGATGCCCCAGTTCGCGGACAGGCGGAGCGTGCCGCCAAGCGAGCCCACCCAGGCCTGGGAGACCCGCTCCTGGATGGACGAGCCCTCGCGCGTTGAAGAGATGACCGTGGGCCCGGTGAGGATGCCCGCGTAGGGCACCAGGCCCTGCGGGCCGATGTCGAGCACGCCCTGGAAGCGCAGGCCGATGAGCGCGCCGTACGACACGGTGCTGGCCTTGCGGATGACAGGGCCATCCGGGCCGGGCTCGGTCAGGTGCAGGTTCTGGGCGGTGCCGAACAGGTCGATGCCCACCTCCACCAGGTCCGACATCGCGTACGCGAACGTGGCCACGCCCACGGGCGCCCCCGAGGACATCGGGGCGCGCTCCAGGCCGTTGCTCGGGCCGTTGGCGCCGTGCCAGGCGTCCTGGAGCGTGTCGTTGGAGGTGAGCCGGTAGCCGGCCAGCACGGTGATGCGGCCCACGCCATCCAGGTTGGTGGGAGCCGGCGGGCCCCCCAGGTCGCCGTCCTCCTGGGCAAGGGCGGAGACGGGCGCGGCGGCGAGGGCGAGGACGAGCGGCAGACGGCGAAGCATCAAGGCGTGGTTCCCGGTGCTACAGGCGTGTCGCACACCGTAGCCGGGGCACCCGCCGCGTCAATTTTCCGGCCCGTCCCCACCGTGTCGATTTCGCGCCCTACCATTCGTCGCCCTTTTGAACCCGACGTTCCAGGAGACACCCCCATGCGCTTCATGATGCTCGTCAAGGCGACCCCGGAGAGCGAGACCGGCCGGCTTCCCACCACGGAGGAGCTGACCCAGATGGGCAGGTTCAACGAGGAGCTGGTGAAGTCCGGCATCCTGCTCGCGGGCGAGGGGCTGCACCCCAGCTCCAAGGGCTCCCGCGTGAAGTTCTCCAAGACGGGGACCACGGTGACGGACGGCCCCTTCACGGAGACGAAGGAGCTGGTCGCCGGCTTCTGGATCATCGAGGTGAAGTCGCGCGAGGAGGCCATCGCCTGGGCGCGCCGCATCCCCTTCCAGGACGGCGAGGTGGAGATCCGCCAGGTGGCCTCCGCGGAGGACTTCGCCCCCAGCGACCCCACCGGCGAGCTGCGCGCGAAGGAGGAGGCGCTGCGCGCCCAGGTCGAGGCGAAGGCCAAGGCCTGAGCCGCCTTCAGCGAGCGCGCCGCTCCAGCTCCAGCAGCGGCATCTCCAGCACCACCACCGTG
This sequence comes from Corallococcus sp. AB049A, assembly GCF_003668885.1. Classification (NCBI taxonomy): domain Bacteria; kingdom Pseudomonadati; phylum Myxococcota; class Myxococcia; order Myxococcales; family Myxococcaceae; genus Corallococcus; species Corallococcus sp. AB049A. Next base: position 9,086 of record NZ_RAWL01000043.1, read on the forward strand.
CCGTGCGTGCACAGGGGGGTGAAGTCCGCGCGGTCCAACTCGCCCAACAGCGCGCGCAGCTGCGCGTCGGTGAGCGGCGACGAGGACGCGCGGCGGGCGGCGTGACAGGCCATCACGCGCACGGCCTCCGCCAGGCTCGTCACGTCCAGCGGAGCGCTGCGCGGGGGCAGCGCGCGCGACAGGGCCTCCAGGAGCGCGCGGGGGTCCACGCCCTCCAGCCCCGCCGGCACCGACTTGAGCGCGAGCGCCGTGCCTCCGAAGGGCTCCACGTCCACGCCCAGCTTGAGCAGCGCCTCACGCCCGTCCACCAGGGCCTTCACGCCCGCCAGGGACAGGTCCACCGTGGTGCCGAACAGCGACGGCGGCGGCGCCTTCGTGTCGTCCTCCAGCCGGCGCAGGTACGCGGTGAGGCGCGCGCGCTCCAGGGCGGCGTGCGGATCCAGCACCACCAGCGTGCCGCCGGGGCCCTCGCAGACGTGGAAGCGGCTGCCCAGCAGGCCCATGGGGCGCAGCGCCGCGAAGTAGCCCGGAGGCGGCGCCTCGTTGAGCTGCGGCTGTGCCTCGCCGAACCCGAGCGTGCGGCCCGGCACCGGCGGGGCCTGGAACGGACCGCCAGGGGCTCCGCCGCCCGGCCCGAAGTACGACGGCGTCATCGGGCGCGCGGGCATCGAGGCGCCCGAGCCTCCGGGGCCCGGGGCATCCATCGCGGTGGGCAGCGGCGCGCCCCAGGTGGCCTCCTGCGCGCGGGTGAGGAAGCGCTCCACGGCGTGCGCGTAGTGAGCGGCGTCGCGGGGCTGCGGGTTCGCGGCCTGCTCCTCCGGCGAGCCCAGCCACGGGGCCGCGCGCAGCACGCGGGAGAGGGCCGCGCTGATGGCGTCCTGCACGCCCCGGGCGTCCGCGAAGCGGACCTCCATCTTCTGCGGGTGCACGTTGACGTCCACCGCGGCGGGCTCCACGTCGATGTGCAGCACCACCACCGGCTGGCGGCCCGCCGGCAGGTAGTCCTGGAACGCGCGCTGCACGGTGCTGATGAGGCCGCGGTCGCGGATGTAGCGGCGGTTGACGAAGGTGTAGAGGCCGCGCGCGTTGGGCAGTGTGTACTCCGGCGACGCGAGGTAGCCCGTGACGACGACGCCCAGCCGGCGCTCCTCCACCGGGAACAGGTGCGCGAAGGACGCGGGGCCCAGGGCCGCGGCGATGCGCTCGCGCGGGTCGTGTCCGCTGGCGGGGCTGGAGAACAGCTCGTTGCCCTCGTGCGAGGCGAAGAAGCCGACCTCCGGGTGCGCGAGCGCCAGGCGCACCACGGCCTCCTCGCAGTGCTTGAGCTCGGTGTTGCCCTGGCGCATGAACTTGCGGCGCGCGGGCACGTTGTAGAACAGGTCCTCCACCGTGATGACGGTGCCCACGCGGGGCGGCGCGTCCTCCACCGTGGGCGGGCCGCCGCCGTCCACCGTGACCTTGGTGCCCTCATGCGCGTCCGGCTCCGCGGTGTGCAGCGTGAAGTGGGACACGGAGGCGATGGCGGGGATGGCCTCGCCCCTAAACCCCATGGAGTCGATGTGGAACAGGTCGTCCAGCTCGCGCAGCTTGCTGGTGGCGTGGCGCTCCAGGCAGAGCGTGGCGTCCGCGCGGCTCATGCCGTGGCCGTCGTCGGAGATGGTGATGCGCCCCACCCCGCCGGCCTCCAGCTCCACGCGCACGGTGCGGGCGCCAGCGTCGAGCGAGTTCTCGCACAGCTCCTTCACCACGGAGGCGGGGCGCTCCACCACCTCTCCGGCGGCGATCTTGTTGATGAGCACGTCGCTCAGGCGCGCGATTCGGGACATGGCGATCAGCCACCCTCCGCCACCTGGATGACGTTGTCCAGAACATCACTGGCGCACTCGGCTGACATTCCTGGACGGCTGGGCTAACACCCGCCCCTGCGAATGGAAGTGATCCGAGCAGGCAAGGGCCCGATGCGCATCGCGGTGACAGGCGCCAATGGCGACTACGGCAAGCTGCTGCTGCCGAGGCTGGAAGCGGACCCCGGCGTGGAGAGCATCCTCGTGCTGGACACGAAGGAGCCCCCGCCCATCAGCAAGGTGGAGTTCCACCGCGTGGACCTCACCCGCTACGACGCGGAAGCCGAGCTGACGGACGCGCTCACCGAGCGCCCCGTGGACGCCCTCTTCCACCTGGCGTTCCTCTTCGGGCCCATCCTCAACGGCCCGCTGGCGCACGAACTGGAGGTCATTGGCACGATGAACGTGCTGACGGCGGTGGGCCGGGCGCGGCTGCCCCGGCTGGTGGTGCCGTCGCTGACGGTCACGTACGGGGCGCGGGGCAACAACCCGGCGCTGCTGCGCGAGGGCTCTCCGCTGTTCGGCTGTCCGCACAGCCGCTTCGTGAACGACAAGGTGGAGGTGGAGGGACAGGTGCGGGCGTTCCGCGAGCGCAATCCCGACACCCGCACGCTGGTGTTGCGGTTCGCGCCCCTGCTCGGCCCCAGCCTGGACAATCCGGCGACGCGGTTGCTGTCGCACGCGGTGGTGCCCACGCTTCTGGGATTCGACCCGCTCTGGCAGGCCATCCACGAGGAGGACGCGGGCCGGGCGCTGCACCTGGCCCTGAGGGCGGAGGCGGCGGGAGAGTTCAACATCGTGGGCCGGGGAGTGTTGCCCCTGTCGGGGCTCATCCGGCAGGCGGGCGCGCAACCGCTCCCACTGCCGGGGCCGTTGTTTCGTGGCGCACTTCGCGCGCTCGGGGTGGTGGGGGCGAGCACGTTGCCGGTGGCCCTGCTCGACTACATGCATTACTCCTGGGTCGCGGACGGGGAGCGCGCCGAGTCCGCGCTGGGGTTCGTGCCCCTCCACCATGTCAGGGACGCCGCCTCGGCGCTCAGAAGGAGCCAGTCATGACCAAGGGTGTCCTCGGGAATGATCCCTTCCAGCGGGGCGCCGCGCCTCGCACGGGCGAGGTGAAGGACGACGCGGCCGGCGCGAGGACCGCGAAGAAGTCCGCGGCGTCCAAGGGCGGCAAGGGCGCGAAGCCAGCGGGCAAGGCGAAGAGCGCCAAGGGCGGCGCTTCGAAGTCCGGGTCCGGCGCCCAGGCGAAGGCGCCCAGGGCCAGCAAGGCCGCGGAGGCGAAGCAGACCTCCGCCGGGCCCAGGACGCCCGCGGCCAAGGTCCACAAGTTCGAGGCCCGCGCGAACGGACGGGGGAGCGCGAAGCACGAACACGACGCGCATCCCGCGGGCGAGGAGGTCTCTCCCCTTCGCGAGCCCTCCACGCCGGGCCCCGCCGACGAAGCCCGGCCGCGGGTGCTCGCGGACGAGGTGCACGGCTCGCGTCCGCGTGAGCGCAAGGTGGACCGCGCCCTGACGGAGGCCATCGCCTCGGACGCGGCGGAGGCCGCCGCGAAGACGGCCGTGGACGGGCTGTTCGAGGGACACGACGGGCCGGAGCACGACATCGAGCGCGTCCTAGCGACGGAGCTCGTCGCCGAGGTGGCCGAGTCCGCCGTGCGGCAGGTGCTGGGCGAGGGCAACGGCGACGCGTCCGAGCGGGAGGTCGCCACCGCCGTCGCGACCCAGGTGGCCGAGGCCACCGCGGGCGTCGCCGTGGACGAGGTCATGGAGCGCAACGCCAGCGACCTCGAGGAGCGCGCCCTGCCCTCCGACGAGGAGCGCGATCCGCGCGACCTGGACGAGGACGCAGAGGCCTGGCCCACGGGCGCCTGGAGCCGCGACCCGAAGGACGTGCCGCCCGCCGAGAACTCCGGGGACGTCTGGACCGCGGACGCCTGGCGCCGCGACCCGGAGGGCATGGCCGCGCCCATGGACCCCGACGAGGACGACCTGGTCACCGGCGTCGAGCGCGTGGAGGAGAACGGCGTGCACATCTCCGTCTCCATCATCGAGGGCGCCGCCCCCACGGACGTGGAGCCGGAGGTGGAGCTGCCCGACGAATCCCACGACGAGCTGCCCCCCAGCCGCCGGCCCCTGTCGCTCGTGAGCGACCCTGGTGAGGACCCCGGCCTGGAGGAAGCCGGACAGGGCGAGGCCTCCTTCGACCACCCCGAGGAACCCGCCGCGCCGTCGGGCTTCGCGGGCCGCGCCGCGGGCATGTTCTCCCTGGCGAAGGAGATCGCCGGCCAGGCGCTCGCGAGCGAAGGCCTGGGCCGCGCCATGGGCGCCATGCACGGCCTGATGGAGGCCATGCGCACCAGCCTGGGCACCGGCGGCGGCAGCCGGCTGGACGAGTACGGCAAGGACGCGGGGCTGGTGGAGAGCCTCCAGCCCGTCCTGGACTTCCTGTACGAGCAGTACTGGCGCGTCTCCGTGGAGGGCGTGGATCAGGTGCCCCGGGGCGCGTCCATCCTCGTGGCCAACCACTCCGGCGCCCTGCCCTACGACGGCCTCGTGATGGCGCAGGCGCTCCAGCGTGAGCGGCCGGACCTGCTCGAGTCGCGCTGGCTGGTGGAGGATCAGGTCTTCCACGCGCCCATGCTCGGCACCCTCTTCAACCGCCTGGGCGCCGTGCGCGCCTCGCCGGAGAACGCGCTGCGGCTGCTCGACGAGCACCGGCCGCTCGTCGTCTTCCCGGAGGGCTACCAGGGCGCGAGCAAGCCGTTCGCGGAGCGCTACCGGCTCAAGCGCTTCGGCCGCGGCGGCTTCGTGAAGCTGGCCCTGCGCACCGGCGCGCCCATCGTCCCGGTGGCCATCGTCGGCGCGGAGGAGACGTCTCCCTTGCTGGGCCGCCTGCCCGGGGGCTTCCTCGGGTTCCCGTCCCTGCCGCTCACCGCGCCGGGCCCGCTGCCCGCCAAGTGGACCATCCGCTTCGGCGAGCCCATCACCATGGAGGGGCTGGCGCCGGAGTCCGCGGACGACCTGGGCGAGGTGCAGCGGCTCACCGAGCGCACGCGCGAGTCCATCCAGGGCATGCTCCAGGCCCTGCTGCGCGAGCGCCGCTCCGTGTTCACGGGCTGAAGGGGACGCAAGGACTTCGGGGGCGTCAGCCGCAGACGCGGTTGCGCCCCTGGCTCTTCGCTTCGAAGAGGCGCTCGTCCGCGGTGCGCACCAGATCCGCGGGCTCGCGGTGGTGCGGCTCCAGCGTGGCCACGCCCACCGACAGCGTGACGGGGATGACCTGCTTGTCGAACTCGAAGCGCTGGCGCTCCACCAGCTTGCGGACCTTCTCCGCCAGCTGCCGCGCGCCACCCAGGTTGATCTCCGGCAGGAGCAGGCCGAACTCCTCGCCGCCGTAGCGGGCGAAGACGTCCTCGCGCCGGATGCGCGTGCGCACCGTGGACGCCAGCTGCTTGAGCACCGAGTCCCCGGCCAGGTGCCCGTAGGTGTCGTTCACGTCCTTGAAGTGATCCAGGTCGAACATCACCAGCGACAGCACGCGCTCGTAGCGGCGGCTGCGGGAGAGCTCCCGGTCCAGCTGCTCGTCGAAGTAGCGGCGGTTGTAGATCTGCGTGAGGCCGTCCATGGTGGTCAGCCGGTAGATCTCGTCGTGGTACGCCGCCTCGATGTTGCCGCCCGCGATGAACTTGAAGATGGTGCGGCCAATCTTCACCAGGTCGCCGTTGTGCAGCGACCGCGCGGACGACGCGACGTCGTCGTTGACGAACGTGCCGTTGGTGGACCCCAGGTCCTCGATGCGCACGCCCTTGGTGGTGTTGGTGATGCGCGCGTGGTTGCGGCTCACCGCCTCCTGATCAATCTGGATGTCCGCCTTGGACGACCGGCCGATCAGCGTCTCCTCGCGCGCCAGGTCGTACTTGCGCCCCAGGTCCAGGCCGTAGATGACCACCAGCGCCGCGTCCAGGTTGACGGGGCGCTCGGAGATCTTCGAGATGACGGTGACGACCGTCTCCTTCTGGCCCATGGCGAAGGCAAACGTACCACCGCGCAAATCGCGAAAGCGAATTCACGGCCGGAACGGGTGCCCCTCCAGGTCGCAGGTGCCCTGACACCCGGTGCGTCACTTCACCAGCAGAGCGCTGCCGGCGCTGACGGCGGGCTTCAGCGGCCTGCCGAGCGGGTCCCTCAGCGACGCCTCCATCCTCACGAATCCAGAGCAGGAGGTGGGCAGGAAGAAGGACACCTCGCCATGGCGCTGGACGGAGTCGATCCGCGTCACCGCCGGGTCACATTCCGGGCCGCCGCCGCTGAAGGTGACCCACACCTCGCCCTCGTCGCCGTTGGCGGTATCCGTTCCCACCCGGAAGCCATCCACCCACAGGATCAATTTGGCGCCGCGCTCCACGGATGACCCCTGGACGGGATGAACCCACGCCACCTGGGGCCGGCCTTGGTTCAGCGTGGACGTCGCGCGCACCGTCGCGGCGAGCGGCTCGGGGGCCAGGCCCCCGGACTCCGCCAGCGCGGAGAGGCTCAGCGAGCGGCCCTCGGGCGTGGCCACCGCCAGCGCCTCCACCGACAGCGACGCGCGCGAGCCCAGCATGTCGCCCTGGAAGGTGCGGTCCTCCAGGTCCGGGGGCGGCACGGGCAGGCGCACGCCGGTGACGGCGCGGCGGCCATCCACCCAGACCGTCCAGCGATGGAAGTCCTTGTCGGTGAAGACCGCGCGCACGAGCGTCGCGCCCGGCACCAGGGCGGACATGCGCCACTCGCGCGACAGCAGGCCGTTCCACGGCGACGCGTCCGCGTTGTAGCGAGCGCCCTCCGGGATGGGGAGGAACGCATCCGCGAGCGTCACCGGCTCCAGTCCCTCCGGATCGAAGCGGAGCGCGTCCAGGGGGGCCATCACCGCGCTGGTGGCCAGGCCCGTGGGCGCCCAGCCGCCCAGCACCCCTGACGACGCGAGCGCCATCAACCGGTACGCCTGCCCCTCCAGGCCGTGATGGGCCGGCGCCATGCGCACGCGCACGAGGCCCGGCGTGGACAGCAGGGGCTGCGTGTCCGTGTTCGTATCCACCGGGCTGTCGTTGACGGCGGCGCCCAGGCCCAGCGGCACCATGCCCCGTCCAGGCGCGCTCACCGAGCCCATCACCAGCGCCCGCGACAGGTAGCCGTCCCGATAGCGAGGGAGCGGCGGGACGCGCACGACGAACGGGAAGGCCAGCGGCACCTGCCGGAAGTCCAGCGACGTGAGCGGCCTGGCAGGGGGATACCCCCCGTCGACGCGCGGAACCAGGGGGAACCGCGCGTCGCGCTGGACGGCGGAGAAGAACCGCCCGGATTGCGGCAGCGCGCGCGCCAGGAGCAGCAGCGGATCCGTCGCAGGATCCATCATCCCCGCGGGAAGCTCGCCGGTCGGCGCCTGCGCGGTGAGGGCCCAGGCGGTCCGCGTGCCACAGCGCCCCGTGCGCATGGCCGTCTCTGGATCCGTTCCATCCTCGATCGCCGCGTCACACTCGCCGGCGATGCCCGGCACCGCCACGATCTCCGAGCGGACGTCCAGACCTCTCACCCAGATGTTGGAGGGCATCTCGAACGCGCGCACCGTCCCGCCCTGCCTGAGCTCGATGGGCTTGTTGGGCCCCTGGGCCTGGTAGGGCGCGGCCTCCGACAGGAGCCCGGGCACGGACAGCCCCGCCCACCCCATGGACAGCGCGCTGCTCATCCCCGGGAGCTCGAAGTTGGAGAACCCGGTGTGCACCCCGCCCTCGAGGTCCCTCGGGTTGCGGCGCAGCGGCAACCGGAGGTCGCGCGTGCCGCCCATGTCGTAGTTCGCCACGGTGAGGTAGCCGAAGTCCGGGTGGAAGACGGACACCGTCGAGTCGCTCAGCGCCGCGAGCACGGCCACGCCCCGCGCGTCCGTCGACTCGCGGGCCGTCGTGCTGCCCAGCGCGTCCGCCACCACGACCCTGGCGCCCTCGATGGGGTAGCCCGTGAGCCCGTCCGTCACCACCACCCGCACCTGACCCGCGGCCGTGTGCGGAGGCAGCACCGTGACGCTCGCGCGGCAGGACACCGCGCCCACGCGGGCCTCCACCGCCTCCACGTCCACGCCCGCCGCGTCCAGCGTGAACGTGGCTCCGGAGCCCGAGCCTCCGCCCTTCACCTGCGGCGACACGGCGGACCAGCTGAGCCCGTCGCGCAGGACGACGGGCTGGCCCTTGGCATCGGTCACCCAGGCCTCGAAGCGCTGGGTGGTGCCCACGGGCGCGACGACGCGCGCGGGCACCACGCGGCAGGCCGCCGCGCTGGACGCCGGAGGAGGAGGCCTACAGACGCCGTCGCCGCAGACCTTCCCGTCCTCGCAGTCACCGTCGCCGGTGCAGAGGGCGGGGATGCAGCGGCTGGCGTCACAGCGGCAGCCCAGCGCGGAGGACTCGCAGGCGATGATGGCGTTGAGCTCGCCCCGGCGCTCCACGGAACAGTCGAGGTCCGTGCGGCACGCGGGCTCACAGCGCGACAGGGCGGTGTTGCAGAAGAACAGCGCCGGATCCGCGCAGTCCTGATCCACCGTGCAGGCGCTGTCCGCCGGCCCTCCCTGGATGAAGGGCGCACCCATGTCGGACATCGCGCAGCCCATGGCGCACGCCAGCAGGCATGCGAGCACGAGGCCGGGGGACCGGACCGGATGGGGGATGGGACGCATGGGAACTCCGAGGGGGACCGGCCTTGCCCCGACCTTACAAGGGGAAGGCCCGCCGCGCGACCGGGGAAGGCGCCAGAACCGCTTTCGCTGAACGCCCCGGGCCGGCGGCTGCGGGAAAATCCGACGGGCGGGCAGGCAAGTGTCGGTTGGCTTCCGCCGCCAGGGGTTCCAGAATCCCCGGACGATGGCGCGCGGCGAACCGAAGACCTTGGAGAGCCTGATGCCCCGGGTGCTGGCGCGCCTGGCGGGAGAGTCGGGCCGTGCGTCGTCGCTGACGCCGCTCTGGACCGCCGCCGTGGGTGAGAACATCGCGCGCCACAGCCGCCCCCACCAGCTGGAAGGCACCACGCTGATCATCTCCGTGGAGAGCGCCGAGTGGGCCCAGGTCCTCTCCCGCCAGGAGGAGTCCCTGCGCGAACGGCTCAACGAGAAGCTGGGCCCCGGCACCGTGAAGACGCTCGTCTTCCAGCTGGTGCCGCGATGAGGGGCGTGCTCCTGGGGCTGCTGCTCGCAAGCGCACCCATCGCGTCCGCCGCGCCGCCGCCCCCCACGGTCGCCTCCGTCTCCATCCCCGAGGGCCAGGACGTTCCGCCTCCCGTGCCGGAGGAGACGCCCCAGGCCCAGGAGGCCCGGGCCCGGCTGCACGTGCTGCGCGAGTTCGAACGCGTGGGCCGCCGCGCCCCCACGAACGACAAGGCGCTGGAGGCCGCGGCCCGGAGGCTCGCGCGCGAGGCGCTGAGCGAGTTCACCACCGGCGCCCCGGACCTGCTCACGCTGACGGAGGCGGTCAGCGACTCGGGCGCCGCGGATCCATCCCCCAAGGTGCTGGTCATCCGCGCCTGGGTGCACGCGCACGCCATCGAGACATTCCTCGCGCGCACGGACTTCAACGACGAGCGCGTCAGCCACTTCGGCGTGGGCGTGGCCTTCCTGGGCGAGCGCGCCGCGCTGGTGCTGCTCACCTCCGACCGCAAGGCGGAGGTGCTCCCCTTCCCCCGGACGATCGCCAAGGCCGGCACGGAGAAGCGCGTGTGCGGCCGGCTGGTGCCGCCGCTGCGCAGCCCGCAGGTCTTCGTCACCCGGCCGGATGGCGAGGTGGAGGCCGTGGCCCTCAGCCGCGCGCCGTCCGGCACCAACGGCTTCTGTGCCCTGGTGGGCTTCGACACGCCCGGCGGCTACACCGTGGAGGTGGTGGGCCAGGCGGACGCGGGGCCGGAGGTGACGTCGCTGTTCCTGGTGCAGGTGGGGGCCCGTACCGCGCGCGGTGGGCAGGAAGCGCAGCGCGAGCCCACCACGCTCGCCGAGGCGCGCACCGCCCTCTACGAGCGCATCAACACCCTGCGCCGCGCGCACAAGCTGCCGGAGCTCACGCCGGACCCGGCGCTGGAGGAGGTGTCGCTGCGCTACAGCACGCGCATGGCGACGGAGGGCTTCTTCGCGCACATCGCGCCGGACGGCTCCACGCTCACCAAACGCCTCCCGGAGGGCACGCGCTACGTGCGCGCCGGTGAGAACCTGGGCCTGGCGGCGGGCCCGCTCGCGGCGCACTTCGGCATCGAGCACAGCCCCGGCCACCGCAAGAACCTGCTGGACCCCGCGTTCCGCTTCATGGGCGTGGGCGCGGCGTTCCAGAAGGTGGACGGCCGGGACCAGGCCATCATCACGGAAGTGTTCACGGCGGCGTCCCCTGGCGCGGCGCTCCCGGCGGACCCGGTGTCGGACGTCTACGAGGCCCTGACGCGGCACCGCGCCACCCTCAAGCTGCCGCCCCTGGTGCGCAGCGAAGCTTTGGAGCGGCTGGCGCGCGACCATGCCCGCCGCGCGCTGGCGCAGGACGAGCCCAACCCCGGGGACGGAGAACCATCTCCCCTGCACGAGCGGGTGTTCTCCGCCCTGCCGGACGCGGGCACCGCGTCGGTGGACTTCTTCGTCGTGGGCGACCCGAGCGCCGTTCCGGAATCGCGCAGCCTGGCCACCGCCACCTACACCCGGGTGGGCGTGGGACTGGTGCGGGGCAACTCCAAGCGCTTCGGACAGGGCCAGTACTGGGTGGCCGTCATCTACGCGGCGGTCCCCTGAAGCCAGCGGCTCCGGTGGGGACCGTCCACGCGGACTCCGGCCACGTCCGACTTCGGGCGTGACCGGGTGTCAGCTCGCGCGGGCCCTGGGTAACGGGCCGCATGTCAGACGTCCCGGTTAGACAGGACGGCGCTGCGTGGCGTACGCCTCCAGCCCCATCTGCGGAGGCGCGAGGTTGGCGTACATCGGGCACTTCATGCACGTGAACGACTGCCAGCCGCGACGCACGGCCTCATCGAGGCAGTTGTCGTAGTGGTTGCAGTTCAGGTTGCGATGCGTCTCGACGCCTGCCCGCTTCGGGCCGGCTTCGGGATTGATGGTCTGCGGCAGATCGGACGGACACGGCTTCATGGAGCCTCCCCTATGAGCTGTTTCCCCCCCCGAGGTCTGTGAACGAGCAGTGCTACCGACGACAGGTCTGACTGACACACATCGGTCCGGAGTAGCGCTCAACGGCGGCGCAACGTAAGGATTCCCTCCGGATAGCGCAACGGGTCGACAACCCCGCGGGACCAGCCCGCGGCGGCGGGATCTAGGACTTGTCGGGCCGACTGTCAAACCGACCCCCGCCCACCTGGTGGGGAATGTCGACTGCAAACCTCTCGTTCGAAAGCCGCAAGGCCGCGAAGTGAAAGGAAGAATTCCATGAGTTGGACCGGCTGGGTGGCGGGTTGGGTGACGGGGGTGGCGCTGGGGCAGTCTCCGGCGACGCTGGAGGCCGTCCGCCTGCACCGGTCCGACGCGGCGGCGCTCGCCCAGGCGGAGCTCGCCGCCTGTGAGAAGGCGAAGTGCCCGGATGCCGGCCGCCTGGGCCTGCTCGCTGGCACCCTCGTCCTCTCGGACGGGGAGGCTGCCCAGGCGCGGGACCTGCTCACCCGCCACGCGGCGCCCGCGCCCCTGGAGGCCTTCCACGCCTTCTACCTGGGCCAGGCGCGCTTCTACGCGGGCGACCCGAACGGCGCCGCGAAGGACTTCGAGCGGGCGCTGAAGAAGGCCTCCCCGGCCCTGGCCGTGCGCGCCCGCGCCCGCCTGGGCGAGTCGCTCCTGGACGCACACCGGCCCAAGGACGCGGCCCCGGTGCTGGAGTCGGCGGCGGCGGCGCAGCCCACCGCGGAGCTGCTCTTCCAGCGCGCCCAGACGCGCGCGGCCACCGGCAACGCGGCGGGCCTGCGCGCGGACCTGAAGTCCGTGGCGCTGCGCTTCCCCGCCCACCCCTACGCGAACGAGGCGCTGGAGCAGCTGGCCGCGCTGAAGCCCGCGGTGAAGCTCACCCTGCCCGAACACCTCCAGCGCGCGAAGGGCTTCCTGTCCAGCGACGCGCCGGCGCGGGCCGAGGAGGAGCTGGCGACGGCGGAGAAGCGCGCGCTGGTGAAGGGCGCTCCCGCCCAGGCGCAGGTGGCGCTCCTGCGCGCGCAGGTGCTCTTCGCGCAGGGCAAGCGCGAGGACGCGGAGAAGGCGCTCGCCGTGGCGCGCAAGGGGCCGCCGGCCATCGCCGCGGAGGCCGCGCTGGTGGTGGCGCGCCGGGCGCTGCGCTCGGACGACAACGAGAAGGCGCGCAAGCTGATGGCCGCGCTGGACAAGGCCTATCCGTCCCAGGCCGCCGGTGAGGAGGGCGCGTTCTTCGCCGCGTGGCTGGACATGCAGGGCGGCCGCTTCGAGGACGCGACGAAGTCCTTCGCGGACTACGAGAAGCGCTACAAGGGCTCGCGCCGCCGCGACGAAGCGATGTGGTTCCGCGCCCTCTCGCACATCCGGCTGGAGCAGTACGCGAAGGCGCGCCAGGCGCTGGATGACCTGGTCGCGGCCTACCCGAAGACGAGCATGGCGCCGCAGGCGCGCTACTGGATGGCGCGCACGGAGGAGCTGGGCGGCGGCAAGGCGGCCACGGTGGGCCCGGCCTACGAAGCCGTCATCAGCGCCGCGCCCGCGTCGTTCTACGCGCTGCTCGCCACGGAGCGGCTGCGCGAGCTGGGCCGCACGCCGCCCGCGGCCTTCCCGCAGCCTCCGAAGCAGCTCACCCTGCCCCGCCCGCCAGAGCTGGAATTGGCCGTGGCGCTGACGCGCGCGGGGCTCTTCCGCGACGCGGCGGACGAGGTGCAGTCACGCGTGTCGGACCTGCGCGGCCCGGACCAGGCGCTGCCGTTCGCGCACGCGCTCCTGCAGCTGGGCGAGTTCGGCCACGCGCACGTCGTGGCGGCGCGCCACCTGTGGGGCCGGGCCTTCGGGGCGAAGGCGCCGGACGCGCTGGCCGCGTTCTACCCGCGCGCGTTCGCCCAGGCGGTGGAGACGGAGGCCACGCGGCAGGCGTTGGATCCGTTCCTCGTGTGGGCCATCATGCGGCGTGAGAGCGCCTTCCGGCCGGAGGTCATGAGCGCGGCGGACGCGCGCGGCCTCATGCAGATCATCCCGCCCACGGCGACGGAGATCGCCCAGAAGATGGCGGAGCCCGCGCCCGCGCCGGCGGACCTCTTCGCCCCGGAGCGCAACATCCGCTACGGCGCGTGGTACCTGGCGCAGCTGATGAAGCGCTTCGCGCACCCTGCCCTCGCGGCGGCGGCCTACAACGCGGGCCCCAAGGCGGCGGTGCGCTGGACGCAGGAGCGCGGCTCCATGCCCCTGGACCTCTTCGTGGAGTCCATCCCGTACCGGGAGACGCGCGGCTACGTGAAGCAGGTGGTGGCGGACCTGTACCTCTACCACCGCTTCTACGAGAAGGACGGCACCCAGGCCCGGCTGGCCATGACGGTGCCCGCGCCCTCCACGGACGGCGTCAGCTTCTGACGGGCTCCGGAGCCGAAATTCAGGCGCCGCGCGAGGCCCGGCGGCGCTCGATTTCGTGCTCCAGCGACTGCACCACCTCCGACAACGGCATGCTGCTGGAGTCCACGTGCACCGCGTCGTCGGCGGGCTTCAGGGGCGCCACCTCGCGGCCGGAGTCCGCGGCATCGCGGCGCGTCTGGTCCTGGAGGACGCCCTCCAGGCTGCTGTCCACGCCCTTCTGGAACAGCTCCTCGAAGCGGCGGCGCGCCCGCACCTCCGGGTTCGCCTGGAGGAAGAACTTCACGTCCGCGTCCGGGAACACCACCGTGCCGATGTCGCGGCCTTCCAGGATGGCGCCCGACGCCGCCTCCAGCGCCAGCCGCCGCTGGAGCGCCAGGAGCCCCGCGCGCACCACCGGCCGCCCGGACACCTGCGACGCGCCCATGGAGATGGGCGGCGTGCGGATCTCCGACGACACGTCCTCGCCACCCAGGAAGACGTGGTTCTCCTCGCCCACCACCTGGAAGTGGATGCGCACGCGCCCGAGCAGCTCGCCCAGCTTCGCGTCGTCGTCGAACGCGATGCCCTCGCGCGAGGCCATCAGCGCCACGCAGCGGTAGATGGCGCCCGTGTCCACCAGCGCGAAGCCCAGCCGCCGCGCCAGCAGCTTGGACACGGAGGACTTGCCCGCCCCGGCCGGCCCGTCGATGGCGACGATGAACGGACGCGCGCTCATGACAGGGCCTCCTTGAGCGCGGCCACGCAGCGCGCGTTCTCCTGGGGCGTGCCCACGGAGATGCGCAGGCAGGTCGGGTGGCCGTTGCCCGCCATGGGCCGGACGATGACGCCCCGGCGCAACAGCTGCTCGTACACCTCACCGGACGGGCGGTGGCAGTCCACGAAGACGAAGTTCGCGTGGCTGTCCGTCAGGGTGAGCCCCAGCTTCGGCAGCTCTTCCCCGTAGAAGCGCAGCCCCACGCGGTTGTTCTCGCGCGTGCGCTTCACGTGCTCCGCGTCCTCCAGCGCGGCCATGCCCGCCGCCTGCGCCACCGTGGTCAGGTTGAACGGCATGCGCGTGCGGTGCACGTAGCCCGCGAGCTTCGCGTCCATCACCGCGCTTCCCAACCGGATGCCGGCCAGCCCGTGGATCTTGCTGAAGGTGCGCAGCCCCACCAGGTTCGGGTGCGCGTGGAACAGCTCCACGGCGCTCGCGTAGTCGGGCCAGTCCACGAACTCCGCATAGGCCTCGTCGTGGACGACGAGCACGTCCTTGGGCACCGCCGCCAGGAACGTCTCCAGGTCCTTGCGCCCGAAGGTGGTGCCCGTGGGGTTGTCCGGGTTGGCCAGGAACACCATGCGCGTGCGCGGCGTGACGGCGCGGGCCATGGCCTCCAGGTCGTAGCGGAAGCCCTCGCGCATGGGCACCTCCACGAACGCACGGCCGTGCGCCTGCGCGGAGATGCGGTACGCGGGGAACGACCCCTTGCACAGGAGGATCTCCTCCTCGGGCGTCGTGAACGTGCGGATCAGCAGCTCAATCAGCTCGTTGGAGCCGCTGCCCAGCACGACCTCTTCCGGCTTCACGCCCAGGTGCGCGGCCAGCCGGCGCACCAGGTGGAAGCTGGTGGCGTCCGGATACAGGTTCACCTGCGCGGCGGCGTTGCGCATGGCCTCCACCGCGCGGGGCGACGGGCCCAGCGGGTTCTCGTTGGAGGCCAGCTTGATGACGCCCTTGAGGCCGTACTCCCGCTCGGTCTCCTCGATGGGCTTGCCCGGGACGTAGGCCTTGAGCGTCTCGACGTAGGGAGGAACGAGCGGTCGCATGGGTGAAGAAACCTCTATTTGCCGGTGAACACGCCGAAGGCGCGGAACTTGTCGTAGCGGTCGCGAACCAGTGCATCCGGCCGCAGCTCCGCCAGCTGACCCAGGTGCTTGCGGAGCGCCTTGCCCAGCGCTTCCGCCGCCTTGGCCGGGTCGCGGTGCGCGCCGCCCGGGGGCTCGGGGACCACCTCGTCGATGATCTTCATCTCCAGCAGGTCCGGCGCGGTGGGACGCATGGCGTCCGCGGCCTTGTCCGCCTTGCTGGCGTCACGGAAGAGGATGGACGCGCAGCCCTCCGGGGTGATGACGGAGTAGACGCTGTTCTGGAGCATCAGCACGCGGTTGCCCACGCCGATGGCCAGCGCGCCGCCGGAGCCGCCCTCGCCAATCACCGTGGAGATGATGGGCACGCGCAGCCGGCTCATGACCTCCAGGTTCACTGCGATGGCCTCCGCCTGGCCGCGCTCCTCCGCGCCAATGCCCGGGTACGCGCCCGGCGTATCCACGAAGGTGAGGATGGGCTTCTCCATCCGCTCGGCCAGCTCCATCAGCCGGCGCGCCTTGCGGTAGCCCTCCGGGCGCGGCATGCCGAAGTTGCGGGCCATGTTCTCGCGCGTGTTGCGGCCCTTCTGGTGGCCGATGAGCATCACCGTCTTGCCGTCGAAGCGCGCGAAGCCGCCGACGATGGACGGGTCCTCGCCGAAGTGCCGGTCGCCGCACAGCTCGAAGAAGTCGGTGAAGAGGTGCTGGACGTAGTCCAGGAAGTACGGCCGCGCGTTGTGACGCGACAGCTGCACCATCTGCCAGCGGGTCAGGTCGCTGAAGATCTCCGCCTGGAGCTTCTTCGCCTTCTTCTCCAACTTGGAGATTTCAGAGGAGAAATCCGCCGTGCCGCTGGTGGAGAGGGCCTTGAGCTCCTCGATCTTCTTCTCCAGCTCGATGAGCGGGCGCTCGAAGTCGAGCGCGTAGCCAATGCCGGTTGCCATGGCGCCGAACTAGCACCAGGGTTCAGGCCTTTCAACGCGCAAGCGGTTACGCACCCCCCTGGAATGTCCGGGGGCACTGCCCGTCTGGAGCCACATGATCCTCGCCCTCTCCCTGGCCCTGGCGCTCAACGCCGCTCCGGCGGCGGCACCGGCCCCCTCTGGCCGGGCCCTCAACACGCAGGGGTTCCGGCTGTACCAGTCCGGCCACTTTCCGGAGGCGCTGGAGAAATTCCAGCAGGCCGCCCAAGCCACCCCGGACTACGCCCTGGCCCACTACAACGCCGCGGCCACCCTGGGCGTCCTGCGCAAGCAGGGCAAGGTCTGCGAGTACAGCGCCCACCGCGACGTCATCGTGGAGAAGCTGGCCACCGCCGTGCGCCTGGACGCGCGCCGCCTCCAGCGGGCCAGGGAGGACCGGGACCTGGACGTCATCCGGGACACACTCGGCTGGCAGAAGCTGCTGGGGCGCACGCCCGAGAAGGAGGCCGACGTGCCGGCCCTCCTCAAGGCGGTGTCCTGGTACGGCCCCGGCGTGGGCGTCTACGGCACCACCCGGGCCCTGAAGTTCCAGGACAAGGGCCGCGTGGAGCTCTGGAGGAAGGACGTGGATGACTCCGGCACGCCCCGCGAGTCCCGGACCCCGGGCACGTACACCGTCCGGGGCCGCACGGTGGAGGTGAAGCTCCCCGGATCCGCGCCCATCACCGGGACGCTCAGCGCGGCGGGCGCCCTCACCTTCCCGGAGCCCCTGGGCGCCTTCTCCGACAACCCGTCGGAGTGCGAGGCCTGACGTGAAGTGAAATGACGTCCTGTGCACGCCTACACGCCTCCAGGGAGCCCCGCCCTGGCGCGCCTGCCTGCCGGTGCCCACCTTCCCGTCCGTAGCGGAGGGGGAAAGCAGTGCACCGACTGAACGCAAGACACTGGGGGCTGGTCGCCATCATCGCCGCCGCGCCCTTCGTCCTCGCCTTCGTGCTGGGAGCCTCGGCGCCCCAGCTGTTGGAGCCGGTGCTCGGCACGCCGGTGGGTGGGCTGAGCTGGGGGCTGGCCACGGTGCTGGGGCTGGTGGGCGGCGCCCTCTTCGCGCGCATCCTCGCGGCCCTTCAGCGCCCGCGCATCCAGTCATCCCCGGTGCTGCGCGTGCTGGGAACGGTGGGCGGCGCCAGCGTGGTGGTGACCCTGTGCATCGTGCCGGCGGTGGCGCTGATGCTCATCGGTCCGGGCTGGGTGCTCAGCCAGCACCTCCAGGTGCCGGCGGCTCCGGCGGTGCGCTCGCTCAAGGCGAGCGCCCTGGACCTGCTGGGCCAGGCGCGCCGGGCGTATCCCCACCGGCTGCCCCTGACCCAGCTGCTGCCGGGCCCTCACTGAATCAGGCGGCCTTGACCTTCGCCGGCGGCGCGGACAGCGCGTACCAGGCGGTGCGGAACGCCTTCAGCTCGCGGAGCCCCGCGGGGTGACGGCCCAGCGCGGGCGCCATCGTCACGGGCAGGCCAATCTTCTTCTCCATGGCCTTGGCCGCGTTGAGCTCCAGCTTGCGGCGGTTCTCGCACTTGTCGCAGGTGGACTTGGGGCCCACGCGGTTGACGAGCACGCGCTCCACCTGGAGCTTCTTCTCCTTCAGGTACTCCACCAGCCGCTCCGTGCGGGACGCCGCCAGGTCCTCGCCGCGCGTCACGACGACGAAGCGCGACTCACTGGGGGACGCCAGCGCGTCCTCGAAGCGCTTCACGTGCTTGAGCATCGCCGCCAGATCATCCGCCAGCTCGCCCAGGCCCTTGGCGCGGTGCTTGTTGAGGATGCCGTGCAGCGCGCCCAGCCACGTCTTCGCCGTGTCCGCCAGCTCCACCACGCGGACGTTGGTCACCTGCGGAGACGAGTCCACCACGATGCGCTTGAAGCGCTCCTGCACCAGCGCGTCCGTCAGCACGGACATGGCCGCCAGCTCGTCGATGCCCGGGGGCGCGCACTCCAGCAGGTTGCGCAGGTAGAGCAGGTCCGCCGGCACGTCGTTGCCCGCCTTGGGCGCGCCCTCGAAGGCCTTCTCCGCCTTCTCCTTCAGGCGCTTGCGCAGGGCATTGAACCAGCCCGCCATGTCCAGCTCGCGCGCGTACAGGCCCTTGGTGCCCTTCACCTGCGTCTCGGTGTCCGTCAGGCGGCTCTGCAGCACGTCCGACAGCGAGTGCGCGGGGTCCGTGGAGATGAGGAGCACCGGCCCCTCCTTCTCCGTCAGCGTCACCGCCGCGGCGGCCGCGCAGGAGGACTTGCCCACCCCGCCCTGCCCCACGAAGAAGATGAGCCGCGTGGGCGGCAGCGGAGGCGCCGCGATGGGAGGCATGGACGGGGCGCGCACCAGCGCCGGAGGCCCTTCGGCCGCGCTGAACTCCAGCGCCTTGGTCTCCTTGCCCGCCGCCCACTCCTTGGCGAACTCCTTCAGCCCGTCCAGCCCCCGGGGTGCCACCTCGCGGCGGCCCAGCAGGTTCACGGGCACGTTCTTGTCCAGCGCCTGGTACTTGCGCACGTGCGGCGCCTGCAGGCCGCGGCGGCCCTGGCACGCGGGGCAACCCTCGTGGTCCTCCACCTGGTTGACCACCACCTCCGTCACCGGCAGCCCGCGCTCGCGCAGCTGGGTGAAGTACATGCGCGTCTGCGCTTCCGGCACCGGCTCCGCCAGCGCCACCAGGTGGAAGGCCGTGCGCGCCGGATCCTTCAGCAGCGCCAGCAGCTTCTCCGCCTTCTGGCCCACCTGCTCCAGGAAGCCACCCGAGCCCTCCGCGGCGGCGGCCGCGGCGGCCTTCTTGCCCTTGCCGCTGGGGGCCGGGGCGGCGCGGTCCTGGCCCGCCTTCACGAAGCCCAGGAACTTGCGCAGCTGCGCCGGCAGGTCGAACAGGCGGAGCGTGTGGCTGGTGGGCGCCGTGTCCACGACGATGCGGTCGTAGTCACCCGACTCCAGCAGGTCCACCACGTGGAAGAGCGCCACCAGCTCCTCCAGCCCCGGCACCGCCTGCTGGTAGAGCTTGCCCAGCTCCTCGTCCGACAGGTGCGTGCCCTTCACCGCCGCCTTCGCCAGCGCCGGCAGGTACTCCGCCAGGAACGGCTTGAGCAGCGCGGGCGGGTTGAGCTCCGCGCCGAAGAGGCCGCCCTCGCCCTTGCCCGCCTGGAGCTTCGTGGGCTTCGCCGGCAGCTTCTTCTTCACCAGGTCCGACAGGGACTGGACCGGATCCAACGAGACGACCAGCACCCGGTGCTTGGGCACTTCTTCGGAGAGCCTCACCGCGTACGCTGCCGCAAGCGTCGTCTTGCCGACCCCGCCCTTGCCGCCGAAGAAGTGAAGAACTCGCGCGTCGCTCATTGCGTTGTGGCCTTCCTTGTGCCCCCCCGGCGGCACCCCAGATGACTCACGTCGGACGACCGCACCATGGGGGGCGGACGTGGCCCGAAAAGAGACGTCCCGGCCGGGCCCTCACCAACGGGTGGGAGAGGCCCGGAGGATCCCCCGTCCAGGGGGGAAAAGTCAAGAATTGACAGGGGTTTTCGAGACCTCCCCCGCCCGTTTAAACCGGCTTGGGGAGGCCCCGTGCGCGCTCTCCAGGTGCCCTGCCAAGGGCCCGGAATCCGGGCCCTCTTGCCTACCTGTCAGGTCAGCGCGTCAGGAAGCTGCTGGCGCTCATGGGGCCGTCGTTGCCCTGCCCGCCCAGGGGGCTCCCGCCACCCGGGGTGCCCTGGGCGCGGTTCTCGGCCGCGTAGCGGTTGAGCTTGTTGTAGAGCGTCTTCTCGCTCACCCCCAGCACCTCCGCCGTGCGGGCCTTGTTGTTCCCGTTGCGCTGCAGGCTGCCCAGGATGTACTCGCGCTCCACGGCGTCCAGGCTCAGGCCGAACGGCAGCTTGAACGTGTGGCGCTCCGGGGACTTGCCGGCCATGTCGGGCGGCAGGTGCTCGCGGGTGATCAGCTCCCCGTCGCAGAGGATGACGGCGCGCTCCACGGCGTTGCGCAGCTCGCGGATGTTGCCCGGCCAGTCGTAGTTCTTGAGCACCTCCATCGCGTCCGGGTGCACGCCGGAGACGCGCTTGGCGGAGTCCCCGCGGAACTTGTCCACGAAGTGCTGGACCAGGATGGGCACGTCGTCCCGGCGCTCGCGCAAGGGCGGCAGGTGCAGCTGGAACACGTTGAGGCGGAAGTAGAGGTCCTCGCGGAAGCGCTGGTTCTTGATCTCCTGCTTCAGGTCGCGGTTCGTGGCGGACAGCACGCGCACGTCCACCTCGATCTCCACCTTGCCGCCCAGCCGGCGCAGGCGGCCCTCTTCCAGCACGCGCAGCAGCTTCGCCTGCAGGTCGATGGGGATTTCGCCCAATTCGTCCAGGAAGAGCGTGCCGCCGTGGGCCATCTCGAACACGCCCGGGCGGCGCTGATCCGCGCCGGTGAAGGCGCCGCGCTCGTGGCCGAAGAGCTCGGACTCGATCAGCGTCGCGGGGATGGACGCGCAGTTGATGGCGATGAAGGGCTTGTCGCGGCGCAGGGACAGGTTGTGCACCGTGCGGGCGACGACTTCCTTGCCCGTGCCGGACTCGCCGCTGATGGAGACGGAGGCCTTGGAGGGGGCCACCTTCTCGATCATCTCGATGACCTTGCGCATCCCGGTGGAGCCGGCGATGAGGTCCGTGGAGCCCAGCTGCTTGAGGCGGCGCCGGAGCGTCTGCACCTCGCGCAGGGTCTCCTTCTTCTCCAGCGCGCGGTCGATGCAGACCTTGAGCCGCGCGGTGTCCAGCGGCTTCACGATGAAGTCGTAGGCGCCCTCGCGGATGGACTCCACCGCGGTGTCGATGGTGCCGCGGCCGGTGAGGAACACCACCGGGCAGTCCGGCAGCTCGTCGCGCAGGTTGCGCAACAGCCACAGACCGTCCGTCTCCGGCATGGCGAGATCCGACAGGACGACGTCGGGCCGGAACTCACCGGCCTTGCGGAGGGCGTCATGCCCGTCGAACGCCGTCTCAACCTTGTGACCCCAGGCGGACAACATCTCCGCCAGGGCCTCGCAGGTCTCACGTTCGTCATCCACGGCCAGGATTCGTGCGCTGCCCAAGGTGAAAACCTCCACTGCGATGAAGCGTGATGAAACCGGATGGAAGACCGTTCGCGACCGAAGGGGGGAACTTCAGGCGCGAGGGAACACGAGGCGGCACGAGCCCGCCTCCACGACGAATTCGATGCCCAGCTGGGCCGCGCGGAGCGTGAGCGCGGCGACGGTGTCCGTCGCCCGCTCGGGGGCCGAGGAACCGTCCACCACCTCCAGCACCGCCTGAGGGCCCTCCGCGCGGACCGCGACCACCACGGTGGCGCCGGACTCCGCGCGCTGGAACGCGCGCATCAGCACCTGCACCAGGAAGAAGCCCAGCTCCGTGGTGTCCTCCATGCGGGCCTGGACCTCCGGCTCGATGGCGCGCGTGACCTGAAGCCGGCGCCGGCGGCTCTCATGGCCCAGCACGTCCAGGGCCTTGCCGGTGGCGTCCGACAGCGGCGCGTCCCCGGAGGGGCCCGCCCCGCGAAACACGATGAAGTCCGAGAAGAGCTTCAGCAGGCTGTCCACGCGAGCGATCTGCTCGCGCATCGCCTTGAGGTTCTTCTCCTGCGTGGCCGGCACCTGGCCGGACTCGCCCTTGAGCTTCTCGGAGAGCACTTCGAGATGGATGGCCAGCGCGTTGAGCGGATTGCGCACGTCGTGCAGCAAGCTGTCCATCAAGGGCGGAACCGCGTCGTAGCGGGCCGCGCCCACCACCGGGTCCGACACATCCTGGACAGAAGGCACACTGCTGGCCATGAGAGATGAGTTAACCACCTGGAACTCCTGGGAATTTCCGTCGCCCCACCCCCGCCGCCGCCCAACCGAGGCCAGGATTTAGGGAGCACCCCTGGGATCGTCAACCCTGGGTCGGTAATTCTTGCCGGAGTTCTAAAATTCCCGTGTCGGAACAGCCACTTAGGACCACTCAGAAGTGTCATTCAACGAACGGGAGACCCGCCCCGGGCGATCAGCGTGTCCAGGGGTTGTCCACCCCTGGACAGCGCGTCCGCCTTCAGGTGCCGGTGGCGGGCGCGGGAGGCTGCGCGGCGGCGCCCAGGCCCACCAGCTGGAGCCCCAGCCGGGCGGCGTACTCGAAGATGCGCGGGTCCCGGTAGAACTCACCAAAGACGATGCGGGTGCAGCCGCTGTTGGCGATCAGCTTGAAGCACGGCCAGCACGGGCTGGCGGTCGTGTAGATGGTGGCCCCGTCGATGCCGACGCCGTTCTTCGCCGCCTGGATGATGGCGTTGGCCTCCGCGTGGACGGTGGCCACGCAGTGGCCGTTCTCCATCATGTGGCCCACTTCATCGCAGTGGGGCAGGCCGCGGATGGCGCCGTTGTAGCCGGTGGACAGGATGGTCTTGTCCCGCACCAGCACCGCGCCCACGTGCTTGCGGTCGCAGGTGGCGCGCGTGGCCACCTGCTGCGCGATGTCCATGAAGTACTGATCCCAATTGCCCCGAGCGGACATGCGGCCCAACCCTCCAGAGGATGAGCCGGCAGCTGTAACGCCGGATGCGGGCCGGAACCAATTCCTGGCCGGCCCGCTGTCGGATCAGCGACTGGCCGTCTTCTGGGGCCCCGCGCCCGCGGAGCGCTCCAGCAGCCGGCCGAAGCCCTTGGCCTGGAGGAAGCCGCGCACCTTGGCGCTGGGCGCGGCGAAGGTCTCTCCGGGCATGGGCACGTCGAAGCTGAAGTTCTGCGACGCGACCTCGAAGTCCACCTTCGCGGTGCGGTAGCCCTCCACGATGGCCAACAGCCGCCCCGTCTCCAGGCTGAAGATGCCGCCGCCGGAGGCCCCGTACCCGATGGGCGCGTCCGTCTTCAGCATGCGCGGGTGCTTCGTCTGCTTGTCCCACTCCACCTGGGACACCATGCCGCCGGAGATGGACAGCGCGCGGCCGTACGGGGACGCCGCCACCACCACGTCCTCGCCGGGCTCCAGCTCATCGTCCGCCGCCAGCTCCGCCGCGGGCCACGTCACGCCCGTCACGCGCAGCAGCGCCAGGTCCAGGTCCGGCACCTCGCCCGAGGCCACTACCTCCGCGGCGTACTCGTGCGTCTCCGCGCGGCGGTCCAGTACGACCGTGAGCACGGGGTCCTTCAGATCGCCCTGCTCCACCGCGTGCGCGTTGGTGAGCACGTAGCTGACGGGCCCGGCCTCACCGGCCTCCGTGCCAATGACGACCCCCGACGCCGAGCGGCGCACCTTGCCGTCCTCCGTCGTCACCAGCCGCACGTTGAGCGGGAGGATGCGCCGCACCATGGACTTGCGCGTGGGATGGGGCG
>NZ_RAWL01000440.1:0-6979 GCF_003668885.1 Corallococcus sp. AB049A
GAGTGGGTGGGCCGGACGGTGGAAAGTCATGGGGCCGGGGCCCGGATGACGGATTTCCGAGGGGGGCCCATTCGCCGGGGCTCAGCCCTCCTCGGGGCGCTCACCGCGCGGCAGGAAGCCGTACTTCTCCAGCTTGTAGTAGAGCGCGGAGGTCTTGATGCCCAGCAGCCGGGCGGTCTCCGTCTTCACGCCACCGGCCTTCTCATAGGCGCGGGCGATGAGCTGGCGCTCCAGGTCCTCCAGGATGTCCGGCAGGGGGCGGTCGCCCTGGGGCACGGGCAGGCCCGCGTCCATGCGCGGCGTCTGGCCGGCCAGGTGCGAGGGCAAATCCTGCGGCGTGAGCGTGTCGCCCTCGGCGAAGACGAGCGCCTGCTCCATCACGTTCTCCAGTTCGCGCACGTTGCCGGGCCACGCGTGGCGGGTGAGCGCGTGCAGCGTCGCGTCGTCGATGCCGGTGACGCGCCGGTTGACGCGGGGCGCGTGCTTGGCGACGAAGTGGCGCGCGAGCGCGGGCAGGTCCTCGGGGCGCTCGCGCAGGGGCGGCAGGGTGAGCGGGACGATGTGCAGCCGGTAGTAGAGGTCCTCGCGGAAGCGGCCCGCCTTCACCTCCGCCTGGAGGTCGCGGTGCGTGGCGCTCACCACGCGCACGTCCACCTTGAGCGTCTCTTCTCCTCCCACGCGCTGCAGCTCCTTCTCCTGGAGCACGCGCAAGAGCTTCGTCTGCACGGAGGCGGGAATCTCTCCAATCTCGTCCAGGAAGAGGGTGCCGCCGTCGGCCAGCTCGAAGCGGCCCAGCTTGCGCTTCACCGCGCCGGTGAAGGACCCGCGCTCGTGGCCGAACAGCTCGCTCTCCAGCAGCGTCTCCGCCAGGGCCGCGCAGTGCACCACGACGAAGGGGCCGTCCTTGCGCGGGGAGCGCTGGTGGATCATCCGGGCGACCAGCTCCTTGCCGGTGCCGCTCTCGCCGCGCACCAGCACGGTGGCGTCGCTGGCCGCCACCTTGCGCACCTGGGCGAGCAGCTTCTGCATGGGCTCGCTGTCGCCCACGAGGTCGCGGTGGGTGAGGGCGGCGTCCGCGTCGTGCGCGTCCGTGCGGGCGGTGAGGCGCTCCACCTGGCGGCGCGTGGCGGACAGCTCCAGCCCCTTGTCCACCTTGGCGCGCAGCACCTCTGGCGGGAAGGGCTTGGTGATGAAGTCGTAGGCGCCCTCCTGCATGGCCTGCACGGCGGTCTCGATGGTGCCGAACGCCGTCACCACCATGACGACGGCGCCAGGGTTCATCCCCTTGAGCGCGCGCGTCACGGCGATGCCGTCCATGCCGTCCATCTTCAGGTCCGTGACGACCAGGTCGAAGGGGCCCTTCTTGTACGCGGCCAGTCCGTCCGCCCCGCTGCGCACCGCGGACACGGTGTGGCCGGAGCGGGTGAGGGTGACGGTCATGCCCTCGCGGAGGGTGTCGTGGTCGTCGATGACGAGGATGCGGGCCATGCGCCTGCTCGGGAAAGGAAGGTGGGGGACCGCCGGTGGGTGGCGGCGGGATGCACACGCCAGGCCACCCTACACCGGGCCGGGCGGCGCGCACGCGGGGCCCGTCGTGAAAGCGCTGGCGTCCCGGGCCCCGGCGGGTGTCTATCCCGGCGCATGTCCTCCGCTTCCGCCTCCCTCGTCGAACTGCTCGCGCGCCACGTCCCCACGGACGACAAGGAGCGCGAGGACCTGTCGCGCATGCGCCACTTCGCCACGTCGCTGACGGAGCCCTTCTCCCGCTCGCAACAGGAGGCCCACTTCACCGGCAGCGCGGTGGTGGTGGACGCGGACGGCGGGCGCGTGGCGATGCTGCACCACGCGAAGTTGAAGCGCTGGCTGCAGCCCGGGGGGCATGCGGAGGCCGGCGACAGCGGCGACATGGAGGCCACCGCGCTGCGCGAGGCCCGCGAGGAGACCGGCTGCCGCGTGCACCTGCACCCCACCGCGCCGCGCCCGCTGGACGTGGACATCCACGTCATCCCCGCGCGCAAGGACGAGCCCGAGCACTGTCACCTGGATGTCCGCTACCTGGTGGTGGCGGAGGACCCGGAGGCACTTGCGCATGATCCCGCGGAGTCCTTCGGCATCCAGTGGCTGGGCTGGGATGAAGCGCTGGCGCGCGCGGATGAAGCACCGCTGCGCCGCATGTTGCTCAAGGCGCGCCTGCTTGCCTGCCCTTGAACGTCAATGACGGTTCATGTGTGTGTGTCCATTGGATGAATGTCAAAGCGCCGGATTCCTGATTCACGCGTGAGGAGTCCGCGAGGTTTGGGACACCAACTGTCTTCAGGTTGGCTTCAATTTTCAGGGGGGCCTGGATGAAACACAGACATCCAGGCAAGCTGGGCATCACGCTGGGTGGAGGGGGGCGGCCATGACGGCTTGTCGTCCACCTGGGAGCAGGAGCAGGTTTCATGTCGTCTCCGGACGCCGTGTCGCATGGCACCGCCGTGGAAGTGTTTCCTGTTTCACCCTTGAAGAATGAGGATGCTTCCCGGCGCTATCAGCCCGCCGCCTTGAAGCTCACGCCGCATCCGCTCTGGATGGAGACGATGTTGGGCGCGCTCAAGCCCGCGTGGGATGCGGCGTGCATGCCCACGCTCTTCCGGGAGACCGCGGAGGGACGGCATCCGGACCTGAGCGCCTGGCAGCGGTTCCTGGTGCGCTGCTTCCCCATCGTGGAGAACTTCCCCAAGTACATGGGGCTGTCGCTGGCGAAGACGACCTATGGCGTGCGTCCGGGCGACGCGAGCATCCGCCGCTGGCTCCTGCAGAACCTGGGCGTGGAGGCCCGTCACGCCGAGTGGTGGATCGACTGGATGCAGGCCTCGGGCGTGGACGCGCCCAGGGCCTTCGAGGCGCCGTGGACTCCCGAGGTCCAGGCGCTCCACCAGCACCTGATGGCCACGTGCCTGGGGGGGTCGCTGGCGGAGGGGGTCGCCGCGTCCAACTGGGCCATCGAGGGCGTGACGGGCGTCTGGACGCGCGCCGTGGTGGAGCCCTTCACCGCGTATGCGCGGGACGGCGTGCGCGTGGATGCCATCTCGCTGCGCTGGCTCCGGGCGCATGCCCGCTACGACGACGCGCACCCGGACGAGGCGCTGGAGATCCTCAAGCTGACCACGGACGTGACGACGGGTGAGCCGGCGCGCGTGGAGCGCGCGGCGCACCGGTCCCTGACGTTGCTGGCGCGTGTGTTCGAGTCCTGCGGCGAGGCGTAGCCCTCCCCGCGGTCCGAGGCATCTGTTTCATCGGTGGCGGTGACGCGGTCGCGATGCATGCCAGCCCGGCGTTTCGCCAGACTGGAGGGGGGGCTCGAGCACATGAATGAAACACAAGACATCCGGGAGCTGGCCTGGCGTGGGATGTGGTTGTTCCTGCGATGGGTCCTGCCTCCCTCCATCGTCTGTGCGTACCTCATCGCGATGACGATGGGCCTGTCGGCCCAGGAGGGGCTGCTCGTCACGGCCACGGTCCTGCCGTTCATCGTGCTGGTGTTCGGGCTCCTGCATCCCTACGTGACGCTGCGGTGGCTGGCGAGCCAGGCCCTGCGGGGGCGCACCGGGGATGGCCCCGGGGACCGGCTGCGGCGCGTGCTGGAGCTGCCCTGGCGCTCCATGGTCTTCACCACCTGCGCGGCGTGGACGCTGGGCGGCTTCTTCTTCAGCCTCCCGGTGTGCCTGTGGTTCGGCAAGGACTGGTTCCGGCTGGGGCTGGGCACGCTCATCGCGTTCTGCTTCGGCGTGGTGGTGGCCTTCCCCATCGCGCTGGGACTGGAGCGGCTGGCGCTGCCGTGGGCGCTGCGGGAGCAGGACGCGCATCCGGAGCTGGCGCCGGCGGGCTCGGGCCCCTTCTGGCCGAGGCAGACGTGGTTCCTGCCGTTCACGTTCCTGTCCACCATCTTCGCCACGGTGGTGCTGAGCGGGTGCGTGGTGGTGGTGAAGCTCCTGAACGTGCGCAACCTGCTGAAGGAGGTGCTGCTGGCGGACGGCGCGACGAAGGCCGCGGCGCGGCTGGATGACGTGGGCAGCTCGCTGTTCGCGGACCTGGGCTTCGCGCTGCCGTGGGTGGGCGCGCTGGTGTTCGTCCTGCCGGCCTTCACCACGTGGATGCTGGCGCGGCGGCAGGCGACGAGCGCGGGCGCGGTGCACGGGGCCATCTCCGGCCTGGCGTCCGGGCGGATCCGCTCGCCCCGCTGGGTGTCCACGGACGAGATGGGCGACCTGGCGTCGGGGATGAACGGCGCGCTGTCCCGGCTGCGGAGGTTTCCCCGGCTCCTCCAGACCTCCGCGCAGCGGCTGGGTCAGGCGGGAACGGAGCTGCGCCTGTCGAACGAAGAGCAGCAGCAGGGCCTCGCCCGGCAGGCGGCCGCGCTGCACGAAGCGCAGGTGACGTCGGAGGAGCTGCGGCGGGCCTCGCGCATCGCCTCGGACTCCGCGGAGGAGGTCCTGCGCGTGGCCCGGCGCGCGGAGACGATGGGACAGCAGGGCGAGGCCGCGGTGGTCCTGAGCCTGGAGGGACTGGCGTCCATCCGGAGCGCGGTGTCCGGCATCCAGCAGCGGCTGTCGCGCCTGGAGGAGAGCACGGCCCAGATCGGGGAAATCACCGGCGCGGTGAAGGACCTGGCGGACCAGTCCCACCTGCTCGCCGTCAACGCGGCCATCGAGGCGGCGCGCTCGGGCGAGGCGGGGCGGGGCTTCGCGGTGGTGGCCAAGGAGATGCGCGGGCTGTCGGACCAGTCCGTCCAGGCCACCCGGCGCATCCGCGACATCCTCGCGGACATCAGCCAGGGCATCCGCGACGCGGCGTCCATGAGCGAGCAGGGCGTCCGTCAGGTGGCCGCGGGGTTGGACCAGATGCGCGCGTCCGGTGACTCCCTGCGCGCGCTGTCGCACAGCTCGCAGGAGAGCTCCGAGGCGGCGCGGAAGATCGCCAACGCGGTGACGCAGCAGAACGCCGCCTTCGCGCAGATCGCCACCGCCATCGCGGACCTGTCGCAGCTGATGGACGGCACCCTGCACCGGCTGTCCTCCACGCAGGAGGCCACGCGGACGCTGCAGGTCGTCTCCGGCGAGGTGGGGGAGATGGCGCTGCAGTTCGACGTCCGGGACGCGGAGTCCGTCAGGGTGCCGGTGCCGCCAGGGCTCCGGGAGCAGGGCAGGGCAGCGACAGGGTGAAGACGGTCTCTCCCGGCGTGGAGCGCAGGGAGAGCTCGCCTCCGTGGGCGCGGGCAATCTTGCGCGCCAGCGGCAGGCCCAGGCCGGTGCCCTGCTCGCGGGTGGTGAAGAAGGGCTCGAAGATGCGCTCGCGCTCGGCTTCGGGCACGCCCGGGCCACGGTCCTGGACGTCGATGGCATAGCGTCCATCGCGAAGCTCGCCGCGGATGCGCACGGGGCTGCCGGCGGGCGCGGCCTGCACGGCGTTCTTCACCAGGTTCACGAGCGCGGCGGTCAGCAGGCTGCCATCCGCCTCCAGGTGCGCGGGCGCGGCGCTCACCTCCAGGGACACGCCCTTGCCGTGGGCCTCCGCGGAGAGCAGCTCGCACGCGTTGGAGACCAGGTCGGGCGCCTCCATGGGGGCTCTGGCCAGCGGCTGCTCGCGGGCGAAGGCGAGGAAGTCCTCGACGATGCGCTGGAGGTAGGCGACCTCGCGCTGGATGCGGTCCACGTGGCTGTTCGCGTCCGCGTGGGCGCCCGCGCGCAGGTCCTCCTGGAGCAGGCCGGAGAAGAGCGCGATGCCGCCCAGCGGGTTTCGCACCTCGTGGGCCACGCCCGCGAGCATCAGCTTGAGCTGCCGGTCGCGGCTCTCCAGCGCGCCGCGCATGACCTCCAGCTCGCGCGCGAGCACGCCGATTTCGCGGGTGGGCTCCGGAGGCACGGGCGTGGTCAGGTCCCCCCGGCCAATCCGCAGCGCGGAGTCCATCAGGCGCCGCAGCGGACCGGCCAGCCCCCGCGCGGTGAAGACGGCGATGATGGCGAGCACGGCGAGCGCCACGGCGCTGGCCATGACGAAGGTGCGCCACAGCCGCCGCAGCGGCCCGAAGAAGGCCGCGCTGCCCTCCACGCCGATGGCGCCCACCACCTGGCCGTCCTGGACCACGGGCGCGTAGCCCGTCTTGTAGAGCAGCCCGTCGGAGCCGGTGAAGAGCACCTGGCTGGCGGCGCGCTTGCCGGCGAGCACCCGCGTCAGCTCCAGCCGGTCGCGCGCGAGGTCCGGCAGCTCCGTGCCCACGGGCAGACCGCCGCCCGCGTCCGCGCGCACGCGGCCCCGCGCGTCCACGGCGTACACCCGGCGCACGCCGCTCGCGGTGCGCACGCCGTCCAGGAGGCGCACGAGGGCGCGCCAGGTGCGGGTGCCGGACACGTCGTCGCCGGGCTCGATGGTGAGCATGCGCTCGCCGCTGACCTGGGTGGCGGTGGCGGCGGCGAGCGCGGACAGGCTCGCGCCCAGCTCGTCCTCCAGGCTCGCGCGGGCGAGCGCGTACACGGAAGCGCCCGCGAGCGACAGGAAGAGCAGGGTGGGCAGGAGGAACGCCAGCAGGAGCCGCGCGGACAGCGAGCCCAGCGCGTCCCGAAGACGGGAGGAAAGGGGGGGATGCGTCATCCGGGCGGTGCTCCTCGCACCCCCGCATCAAACGGCATGCCCCGGGCGCTGGCCAGTCCTCGTTCCCGCGTCCTGGACGCGCGTGGAAATCGCCTCCAGGGGCAGGCGTCCCGCGCGTCAGGAAAGGGCCCGCGAAGCACGTCAGACCTGACTGATAGATGTGTGTGATTGAGGGGGCGCGGGCATGCTGACACATTGGCTGGGAAGCGCCGGCATGGGGCTGGTGGCGGTCCTTTCTCTCACGGCCTGCGGGACGCCGGGCTCCCGGACCCTGCCGGTGGGGATGCACGGCTACGGGCGCTATCACAGCGCCTCCCCGGCGTCGTTCACGCGGGATACGGCGTGGAGG
>NZ_RAWL01000441.1:0-6899 GCF_003668885.1 Corallococcus sp. AB049A
CCCGTCACCCCGGGCCGCCACCCGCGCCCCTTCGCCCTGCGCTTCGAGGGCAGCGAGACGACGGGCCCCGGCACCTGCGTGCTGGACGCGCCGGACCTCGTCACGGGCCTGGCCGGGCGCGGCTATCACACGGTGTGTATTGGCGGGACGGGGTTCTTCAACCAGCGGAACCCCCTGGGCCGCGTCCTCCCGGGCCTCTTCTCCGAGTCGCACTGGGACCCCTCGCTGGGCGTCACCGACCCCCGATCCACGGAAAATCAGGCATCACTCGCGGTGAAAATCCTGGGGTCGCTGCCCCGGGAGCAGCGGGTGTTCCTGTTCATCAACGTCTCCGCGCTGCACCAGCCCAACCGGCACTACGTACCCGGGGCGACGGAGGACTCGAAGGCGACGCACGCGGCGGCCCTGGCGTACGTGGACCGCCAGCTGCCGCCCCTGTTCCAGGCGCTGCGGCGGCGCGGCCCGGCGTTCTGCATCGTGTGCTCGGACCATGGGACGGCGTACGGCGAGGACGGCTACTCGGGGCACCGGCTGGGACACCCGGTGGTGTGGACGGTGCCCTATGGCGAGTTCGTGCTGCCGGTAGACTCCGCGCCATGACGCGCCTGGAGTCCATGCTCGAAGGCACGCCGTACGTGGCGTACCTCTACGGCTACCCGCACAAGACGGCGTATCGCCCGCTGACGCCCGCGCTGCCGCTGGAGGACGTCTGGGCGAAGGAGCGGCGGGACGCGCTGTTCCTCTACCTGCACGTGCCCTTCTGCGAAATGCGCTGCGGGTTCTGCAACCTCTTCACTGCCGCGGGCCCCAAGGAGGACGTCGTCGACGCGTGGCTCGGCGCGCTGAAGCGCGAGGCCCGCCGGGTGAAGGAGGCCCTGGGCCCGTCCACGTTCGCGCGCGCGGCCATCGGAGGGGGCACCCCCACCCTGCTGGACGTCGCGGGGCTGGAGACGGTGTTCGACCTGGCGGCGGAACTGGGCGTGGACCCGCGGGACGTGCCCATGTCCGTGGAGGTGTCGCCGGAGACGGTGGACGCGGCCAAGGTCGCGGTGCTGAAGGCCCGGGGCGTGGACCGGGTGAGCATGGGCGTGCAGAGCTTCCTGGAGGCGGAGGTCGCCGCGGTGAAGCGGCCGCAGAAGACCGCGCAGGTGGAGGCCACGCTGGACCTCTTGCGGAGCGCGGGCTTCCCCACGCTCAACCTGGACCTCATCTACGGCATCGAGGGACAGACGGTGGCGAAGTTCCTCCACTCGCTGGAGGCGGCGCTGCGGTACGCGCCGGAGGAGCTGTACCTCTACCCGCTCTACGTGCGGCCCCTCACCTTCCTGGGCAAGAAGTCGCGCGCGTGGGACGACCTGCGGCTGTCGCTCTACCGGACCGGCCGGGACTTCCTCCTGTCGCGCGGCTACACGCAGGTGTCCATGCGGATGTTCCGCGCGGCGCATGCTCCGGCCGCTCGCGGCGCGGTGTACCGCTGCCAGGAGGACGGCATGGTGGGCCTGGGCGTCGGCGCGCGTTCGTACACGGGCTCGGTGCACTACTCGTCCGAGTACGCCGTGGCCTCGCGCGAGGTGCGCGGCATCATCCAGGCGTACATCGAACGGGACACGGCGTCCTTCGGTGAGGTGCGCTACGGCTTCGTGCTGGACGCGGCCGAGCAGCGCCACCGGCACCTGGTGCTGTCGCTGCTGGCCGAGGGCGTGGACCCCACCGTGTACCGGCAGCGCTTCGCCACGGAGGCGAAGGCGGACTTCCCGATGCTCGCGGAGCTGGAGGCGCACGGGCTGGCGCGCGACGTGGACGGCGTGTTCCAGCTCACGGCCGCGGGCGTGGAGCGCTCCGACCTGATTGGCCCGTGGCTGGACTCCGAGGCCGTGCGCGCGCGGATGCAGGAGTACGCCTGGCGATGAAGCTCACCGTGCTCTACCGGGGCCCGCTGTCCGGCTGCAATTACGGCTGCGAGTACTGCCCCTTCGGCAAGTGGAAGCAGAGTGAAGAGGAGCTGACGAAGGACCGCGCGGACCTGGAGCGGTTCCTCCAGTGGGTGGAGTCGCGCACGCAGGACACCCTGTCCGTGTTCTTCACGCCGTGGGGCGAAGCGCTCATCTGGCCCTGGTATCAGCAGGCCCTGGCGCGCCTCACGCACCTGCCCCACGTGGAGCGCGCGGCGGTGCAGACGAACCTCTCCTGCCGGCTGGACTGGCTCACCGACTGCCGCACGGAGAAGCTGGGCATCTGGGCCACGTACCATCCGGAGTGGATGAAGCGTTCGCGCTTCCTCGCGCAGTGCCAGCAGCTGTCCGAGCACGGCGTGCGGCACAGCGCGGGCATGGTGGGCTTCCGGCGCTTCGCGGACGAGGCGGAGGCCCTGCGCCGCGAGCTGCCCGACGACACGTACCTGTGGATCAACGCGGTGAAGGACGGCCTGGACGCGTACACGCCCGAGGACGTGGAGCGCTTCACGCGCATCGACCCGCTCTTCCCGGTGAACAACACGCGCCACCCCAGCCGGGGCCGGGCCTGCCGCGGTGGCGAGTCCGTGCTGTCCGTGGACGGTGACGGCACCGCGTACCGGTGCCACTTCATCAAGGAACCGCTGGGCAACCTGTACGCGCCGGACTTCGACGCGGCGCTGAAGCCGCGCCCGTGCTCGAAGGACACGTGCGGGTGTCACATCGGCTACGTGCACCTGGAGTACCTGGAGCTGGACCGCGTGTTCGGCTCCGGGCTGCTGGAGCGCGTGCCGGCGACGCGGCTGTGGACGGGCGGCGCTCAGCGCAGCGCTTCGCGGATCTCCCAGTCGTAGACGGACAGGCCGTCGCGCGTGAGGCCGGGGAGCAGGTCCCCGAAGGCGTTCGCCTCCAGCACGCGGTGGCCGTGGAAGAAGTCCTCGAACATCAGGTCGATGCCCACGTGGAGGCAGTCGTGCGCGCGGGCCACGGTGCGGCAGCTCTCCATCGCGGCCTCCAGTTCCTGGAGGGGCACCGCCGCGTGGAAGGCGTCCAGGTCTCCCCGGTAGCCGCCCAGGTGCAGGTTGGTGATGGGCAGGCGGCTCTGGCGCACGACGGTGAAGGCGGGCTCGCCGCCGATGGTGACGACGCGGCAGTCGAACAGGTCCCCGCCCAGCCGCGCCTTGGGCCGGGACTCCTCCACCTGCGAGCCTTCGCGCAGCAGGAAGGCCAGCACCGCGTCCACCTCCCCCGCGTCCGTCACGCGCCGCACCTTGAGGGAGTTGAACCAGCCGGTGGCGCCCCGGTGCAGGCTGGTGAGCAGCGAGCCTCCCGAGCCCTCCGCCCTGCCCGGCCGGTACACGGCGAGGCAGGACGCGGACGAACCGCAGGACAGCTTCACGAACGCTTCACGCCAGCCCGCTTCGCGCATCCCTGTTCGCAGGGCCTCCGGGGTGGTGATGTCATCGAGGTACGGCGGCACGGGGATGCCCAGGCCCGCGTACCGGCGCGACGTGATCCGCTTGTCGAACAGGTCCGCGATGGCGCCCGGAGAGGACAGCACGCGCCAGCGGGGGCGCTGGGCGAAGCGGGCGGACAGGTCCTCCAGCACGCGCAGGAAGCCCAGGTGGTGCTGCCGGGGGCACAGCACGCGGCCGTGCTCATCCGGCAGGGCTTCCAGCTGTCCGGGCGTCACGGTGTCGCAGCCCGCGCCGAGCGCATCCGCATGGCCCCGCTGGAGGAAGGCGCGATCCACGGCCGGGTCCTCCCCTGCCGCGTCGATGCGGACGATGCGCTCCGTGCCGGGCAGGTCCAGGAGGACGTCGGGTTCGCGGGCCACGGTCTCCCACGCGACGACGTGCGCGGGAGGAAGGCCGGCGCGGACCAGCGCCTCCTGGAAGAGCGTGACGCGCCGGTTCCCGGGGTTGCCGATGATCAGGAACGGCGGCGGCATGCAGGCGGGCTACTCGCCCACGGCGGCGTAGCGCGACTCCTCGTCGTACGGCGTGCGCTGGTTGCCGCTCGCCACGGACTTCGCGAGGGTGGCCACGGCCTTCTGCCCGGCCTTCGTGAGGAAGTTCTGGGTGACGTCGAGCGACTTGAGGTGCTGGAAGGCCTTGGCGTTCGCGGCCAGCGTCTGGGCGCCTGCGTCACTCATCGTGCCCATGGACAGATCCAGCGCTTCGATTTGAGCGAGGATCTTCGACCCGGGCAGCGCGGCGCACAGCGCGTCGGTGAACTCGGCGTTGCGCAGTCCCAGCTTGCGCAGGGCCGGCACGCCCTCCGCGTCGAGCAGTGGCTTGAGTTCCTTCACCCCGCCGCCCGCGCCGTAGTTCTCCTGGCCGAACCAGACCTCCAGCGACTCCAGCTTCGGCCACTTCGCCTTGGCGATCTCCTTCACCGCGCCCTCATGGAGACCGCCGGTCTCCACCGTGAAGGACCGCAGCTCCGGCAGGTCGATCTTCCCGAACCCGATCTCACCGCCGCGCACGCGCAGCTCCTGGAGCTGGGGGTAGACCTTGTAGAGCGGCTTGAGGTCGCCCACCTGGGTCCAGGAGATCTCCGTCTCGTCGGGGAACTCGAAGTCGCCAATGAACAGCGAGCGCAGCGGCGGCGCGGGCTTCGCCTTCGCGAGCACCGCCAGCGTGTCGTCGTAGTCGTTCTCGCCGTCGAAGTTGGCCATGCCAATCGTCAGCCGGCTCAGGAAGCGCGCGGACGGATGGGCCAGCAGCTCGCCCAGCAGCTCCGGGATGTCCGCCGTGGAGTCGTAGTCCACCTGGCCCAGGCGGGCCTCGCGGATGAATCCCAGGTGCCACTCCAGCTTGAGGGTCTCGTCGGAGACGGCCTCCATCAACGACTCGCCCAGCAGCTCGTTGGCGTGGTCCTCGATGAGCGTCGCCACCTTCTTGCGAGTGGCCGCGGGTGCATCCAGCGAGGCGTGCTGCAGGAGGATCAGCTCGGCGCGCGGGTCTCCCTCACCCTTGAGCCACTCGGCGTACGCGAGGTAGCCCTTCACGTCGTCGGGCCTGGCGAGGATGGCGGCCTCCAGGTCCGGGTTGACGGCGGACTCGGCGCTGGCCCCGTCGCCGTCTCCGCCTTCGGCGAGCGTGTAGCCCTTGCCTTCCTTCTCGCGGATCTGCGCGTCGTAGGCCTTCTTCGCCTCGGCCTTGGAGTCGAACTCCTCGACCTTCTCCTGGCCGTCGGTGCCGATGCGGCCCCAGCGCTTGGTGACTGTGGAGCCCTTGAGGGTGATCTCCCAGAACTTGCTGGAGCTGCCTTCGGTGAACTCGTAACGGGGCATCGCGGCGTCCCTTCGGCGAAGAACGCACGCGACGCTAGAGGAGCCCTCCGGCAACCTCAAGGCTCAGGGGCGCAGCAGCACCAGCTCCACGCGGCGGTTGAGCTCGCGGCCGCGGGGGATGAGGTTGGGGGCCTTGGGGCTGCGGTCGGCCAGGCCCACGGCCTCCACTCGGGACGGGGCCACGCCGGCGCGGATCAGCATGTCCGCCACGGCGCGGGCGCGGGCGTCGGAGAGGCTCTGGCGCGCGGGCTCGGGAACCTCGCGCGCGTCGGTGTGGCCTTCGACGCGCAGGCGGGCCTTCGGGTCGCGCACGAGCAGATCCACGGCCAGGTCCAGCCCGGACAGCTTGGTGGGCACGGGCTTCTTCTCGTCGAAGCTCAGGGGCTCGGGCAGCTCGATGCGGCCCTCCTGCACCTTGGCGGCCTTGGCGGCCTTGGGCGCGGGCACCAGCGCGAAGGCCAGCGACGCGTCCGAGCCGGCGGTCAGCTCCACCTGGCGCGTCTGCGCGAGGAAGCCCTCGGCGATGAGGTCCACCGTGTACGCGCCCGCGGACAGGGGCACGTCCTGCGGCTTCTTGCCGGGCACGGTGAGCTTCAGGGGCTCGCCCGTGCCGCGCACGAAGGCGGTGGCGTTGATGGGCTTCTTCGACGTCACCTGGAGGCGCAGGCGGCTGGGCGCCACGGGCGTGCGCTCCACTGGCGGCGTCACGGAGGCGACGGTGGCACCGGGCTTCACGCCCGCGTCCATGGGCGGCGCCTGGGTGACCTTCACCGGAGCGCCCGCGTCCACGGGGGGCGGCTTCACGGGCGGCGGCGCGGTGGCGACGGCGGGCTCGTCCTTCAGCGGCTGGATCATCTCCGCGGTGACGGCGTGGGTGAGCTTGAGCTTGAGGCGCGGATCCGGCGCGTTGGGCACGACGCTGGGGGACGCCTTCACCACGACGCGCAGGCCGCGCTGGGTCTGGAAGCCGACGGAGGCGGTGATCTTCCAGAGGAAGCCGTTGGTCTCGCTGAACAGGCTCCAGGAGCCGTTGGTGTACGTGACGCGCGAGACGAGGGTGTGCTCGCCGGGTTCGACCTTCAGGTTCGCGAGCCGGTGCACGCCGGGCGCGTTGAGCTCGTCCAGCGACGGCACGGCGAGCGGTTCACCGTCGAGGAGGAAGTCGGTCTCCACCAGGCGGTAGCCGTCCTCGGGCTTGAAGCCCGCGAAGAGCACCTGCACCTCGGAGGGAGACTCCGGGACCATGTCGCGCAGCTGGCGCTCCAGCTCCGCGCGCACCCGTTCCTCGCGCGTCGGTTCGGCGGCGAACGCGCCCGGCGCGAGGAGTCCGGCGAGGATCAGGGACCCGAATCTGAGGAAGGAGGAATCCACGAGGCGCACGCAGCATGGCACAAGGCGCCCCGGGACGATGCAGGGATACATCCCTGTAGGGCGAGCAGGCGGGCAAGAACGGTCTGGTTTTGGGAGGTGCTTGGCGGCTTCGCGGTGAATCCCACGTTCCAACCAGTCCTGGCATGGGGAGGCGGGGATGGATCATCCTGTCGCGAGCATGGATCCGCGGCCCGAATCCCCTCCGACGCCTGTCCCCTCCTCGCCCAAGGTGGCGCCCCGCTTTTCACGGCGGGCGTGGGCCTGGAGCGCGGTGGGGG
>NZ_RAWL01000442.1:0-6891 GCF_003668885.1 Corallococcus sp. AB049A
CGGTGGTGCTGGGGCGGGACGGCCCGCTGTGGGTCCACGTGTCCAACAGCCTGCTCAACCCCCGGGGCCCCTATGCGCTCAAGGTCGTGGACCTGGGGCCGGATCAGGGCTCGGGCGTGGCGGACGCGGTGCCCGCGAGCATCGGTGTTCCCATTCCGGGCGTGTCCGCGCCGCACGGTGACCAGGACGCCTTTCGCGTGAACGTGGAGGCCGGGCACGTCTACCGCCTGAGGTTCGCCGACTGGGATGTCTCCTCCTCGTTCGAGGCCTATCGGCCGTCGGAGCCGGGCCGGAACCTGATGCTCTTGAGCCGCCCGCCGGCGCGCTTCAAGTCGACCCGCTCGGAGCCCATCGTCTTCGTGGCGGGAAGCGTGCTGGGGCCCTATGTCCTCACCATCGAGGACGTGGGGCAGGACGACCACGCGGACACGCTCGAAGCCGCCACGGTCGTGCCCGGGCCCACGCTCTACGCGGAGGGAGTGGTCGACACGTCCTATGACGAGGACTGGTTCGCCTTCGACCTGGAGGCGCGCGCCTATTCCGTGAGCGGGTTCCCGCTGGAGGGGGCCACGCCGGTGTTCGAGCTGTTCGAGGCGGATGGCGTGACGCCCGTCCCGACATTGGGCTCCAGCCGCGACGTGCGGCCGGGCGCTCCGGGGAGGTACTTCCTGCGTGTGGGCCATCCCATCAGTCCCGCCACGCCCGGGACTGCCTACCGCTGGGAGCTGCACCCGCGCTGATGAAGCGCTTCGGTCCGGGTCAGCCGCGGATGCGCTTGCCGAACGGAGCGAACGCGATCATTCCGAGCTTGAGGTGCTGCAGCGCGAACGGAATGCCGATGATCGTCAGCGCCAGGCTGACGCCGATGACGACGTTGGTGAGGAAGATCCAGATTCCGGCGACGAGCGCCCACACGATGTTGAGCCCGAAGCTCATCACGCCCGCGCTGGGGTGATCCTCGATGTCCTTGCCGAACGGCAGCAGCGCGAGGCCGGCGAGCTTGAAGCACTGCACGCCGAACGGGATGCCCACGATGGTGAGGCAGAGCACCAGTCCGCCGAGCAGGTACTCGAGGCAGAGCAACAGCCCACCGCCGAAGATGAGCCACAGCAGGTTCAGAAGCAGGTTCATGGCCGGTTTATATTTCGTGCTGGCGGCCGTCGGAAACCTTCGACGAACGCGGCCTGCTTGAGCTCCCTCATGTCGCCGGGTACAGCACCTGGCGCCCCCGCACCTGCGCGAAGGCGGTGAGCCGGTGTGGCTCCACGCGGGTGGGGCTCGTGATGTGCGTCACCAGGACGCCTCGCGCCCAGAGCGCGTCCGCCACCAGTGAGCGATGGCAGCGCCAGCGCAGCGCCTCCGCGCACATCAGTGCCACCGGCCCTTGCAGCGCCACCTCGCGCAGCGCTTCCAGCCCCTGCGCGAAGTCCTCCGTCAGCATGTAGTCCGCGTAGCCGCGAAAGCTCAGGTTGCGCCAGGCCGCGTTGGGCGAGTCCTTGCGCGCACGCCGCAGCCCGCCGAGCGCTGGCAGGTGCAGGTGCTCGACCCCCACCCGGGCCAGCGTCCTTCCCAGCACGTCCACGTTGAACTGCGGGTTGGTGCGGGAGCGGGGCACCGTGCGGATGTCCACCAGCGTCCGCACGCCGTTCGCCCACAGCATCTCCACCAGCTCCTCGATGGTGCGGGTGGAGTGGCCCAGCGCGAACACCTGGACGCCGGCCCACCCTCGTGCCCGCCTCGGCATCTCCATCATCGGTCCTCCCTAGCGCAGCGCCGCGAGGGTCGCGCTGACCTTCGCGACCGTCACCGACACGGGCGTCGTCACCTCTGGAGCGAAGATGGCCACGCGCAGCTCCTCGAAGGTCCACCGCAGCTCCTGCGCCGCCTCCTGGTCACGCGCGGAGGCGGATCTGGCGAGGAAGGATTCCCACAAGGGCGTGAAGGGCGCGGCCTTCGCTGCGTCCTTGGGGGGATTCGCCACCGCACGCGACAGCCGCGCCTGGGCCGCGCGGAGGTAGCGCGAGTAGTTCAGCAGGCGGCTGAGGGGAATCCACTCGATGAGCTTCGCGGGGAACAGGTGCCCGAGCTGCGAGCGGATGTCCCGCACGGCCGCCGCGCCGCTCGGCCCCTTGGAGGCCGCCTTGAGCGCGGCGAGCGTCTCGGCGAGATCCGCGGAGGTGGCGATGACGACGTTCGTCCAGTCCCGGGCCGTCTGCTCGATGCGCGGTGAGCCCTGTTGGAGCAGCGCCTCGAAGGCCGCCTTCGTGCGCGGCAGCGGCGCACCCGGTGCGAGCTTGAACGCATCGTCCACGCTGCGTGCGAGGACGAGCGCCTTGAAGGCGTCGGACTGGCCCCGCGCGGGAGGCGCGCCGTCCAGGGACGGGAAGGGCGGCGGCATGCGCGCGGCGCTGACGGCCACGTGTCCGCGCGCGGCGAGCATCAGCAGCCGGCGGATCCCCGTGCGCGTGGCCGCTTCAGCGGCGGCGGAGGTCTCCAGCAGCACCAGGTCCACGTTGGAACCCCGGTCGACGAGCGCGGGGTAGCTGCGCACGTCGAGCCCGCCGACCCGCCGGGTGACCACGGCGGGCAGCTCGCCGAAGGTCCAGGCGGTCAGCCCCTTGCGCTCCCAGTCCGTCGCTGGCGCCGCGCTGCGCAGCACCGCCCGTGCACGTCCCCCGTGCTGTTCAATCAGTGCGTCGGCGTCGCGGCTGCTCGCGAGCTCCTTGCCCCGCTCGTCGAGCACCCGGAGCGTGGTGCGCAGGTACGGCACCACGGCATCCGCCCGGAAGGACTCCTCGGGCACGTCCACGCCGCACAGCCGGGACACCGCGCGCGCGAGCGCTGGAATCATCGGCCCGCGGAAGGGCACCAGCTCCTTCTCGAGCCGGTCGACCAGCTCCGGCAGCGGTCCCAGCTGCTTGCGCTGGGCCTTGGGAATCTGTTCGAGCAGGGCGGTGAGCTTCTCCCGCTGCCACCCGGGGATGGTCCAGTCGAGCTCACCCGGGACCAGCTGGGCGAGCAGCAGGAGCGGCACGCTCAGGGTGATGCCGTCGTCCTCGGCCGAGGGGTCGAAGGTGTACGTCACCGGCACTGACACGCCGTGCAGGGTGATGGCATCCGGGTAGTGCGCCGGAGACAGGCCCGGGTCGTGCGAGAGGGCATCCTCCATCGTGAGGATGAGCACGTCGGGGTCGGCCGCCTCGGCCTTGCGGCGCCAGACCTCGAAGGCCGCTCCGTCCGTCACGTCCGCCGGGACGCGCTGGTCGAAGAAGTTCAGCAGCGCCTCGGTGTCGAGCAGCTCGCTGCGCCGGGCCTTGTCCCGCAGGCGCGCCACGCGATCGAGCACCTCCTGGTTCTCCTCCTGGAACGCCCCCCGGGTGCGGTACTCGCCGCGCACCAGGGCATGCTCCAGGAACATCAGCCGTGCCCGTGCGGGGTCCAGGCGGTCCAGGGGCACGGGGCGCTCCTTGAAGACCTGGAGCCCGAAGAGGGTCGCGTTCTCCTTCACGATGGCGCGCGCGGACTTCTCCGACCAGTGCGGTTCGGAGTAGCTGCGCTTGAGCAGGTGGGGGGCCGCCGACGCGAGCCACTCCGGGTCGAGCTTCGCCACGGTGCGCGCGAACAGCTGGGACGTCTCCACGAGCTCGAACGCCATCACCCAGGCCGGGGGCTTCTTCGAGAGCGCCGACGAGGGGTGGACCATGAAGCGCGTCTGCTTCGCGCCGGTGAAGAAGCGCTGCTCCGGGTTCCACTGGCCAATGCGGGACAGGAGCCCGGTGAGGAGCGCCTGGTGCAGCACGTCCCCGCGCGCCGGAGCGCCCCGGCCCTTGCGCGGCAGGCGCAGCTCGCGGACGGTCTCCTCGAGCTGGCGCTGGACGTCGCGCCACTCGCGCACCCGGAGGAAGGACAGGAAGTTGTCCCGGCACACGCGCCGCAGATGGGACGTCCCCCGGCCTTCGGCCTCGCGCACGAACGCCCACAGCTTGAGCAGGCTCGCGAAGTCCGAGTGCTCGTCACGGAAGCGAGCGTGCGACGCGTCCGCCTTCTGCGCGAGCTCCCGGGGCCGCTCGCGCGGGTCCTGCAGGTTGAGCGCCGCGGCGACGATGAGCACCTCTTCCAGGCACCCGTATTCAGCGCCGGCGAGGATCATCCGGGCGATGCGCGGGTCCACCGGGAAGCGCGCGAGCTGGTGCCCGAGCGGAGTCAGCGTGCGCTCCTTGCCCTCGATGGCCCCGAGCTCCTCGAGCACCCGCCAGCCCTCGGCGATGGCCTTCGGCTGGGGCGGGTCGAGGAAGGGGAAGTCCTCGACGTCACCCAGGCCCAGGGACTTCATCCGCAGGATGACCCCCGCGAGCCCGGTGCGCTTGATCTCCGGGTCCGTGAAGGCGGACCGCGAGGTGAAGCTCACCTCGTCGTAGAGGCGCACGCAGATGCCGTCGCGCACGCGGCCGCAGCGCCCCTTGCGCTGGTCGGCGCTGGCCTGGGAGACCGGCTCGATGTGCAGGCGCGTGGTGCCCGAGCGGGGGTCGTAGCGCGACAGGCGCGCCACCCCCGTGTCCACGACGTACACGATGCCCGGGATGGTGATCGACGTCTCCGCGACGTTGGTGGCGAGGATGACGCGGCGCTGGGGGATGGAGGCGAAGACGCGCGACTGCTCGGAGGCCGACAGGCGCGAATACAGGGGCTGCACCACCGTGCCGCGCAGCTCGCGCGCGTTGAGGGCGTTCTCGGCCTCGCGGATCTCCCGCTCGCCGGGGAGGAACACGAGGACGTCCCCGTCCGGGTCGAGCGAGATGACGTTCGCGACGGAATCGGCGACGGCGTCAGCGAGCTCGGAGTCCTCGGGGGGCGGCTCGTAGAGCACGTCCACCGGGAAGGTCCGGCCCTCCACCTGGATGACCGGAGCCCCGCCGAAGAACTGCGAGAAGCGCTCGGTCTCGATGGTGGCCGAGCTCACCACCACCTTGAGGTCGGGGCGCTGAGGGAGGATGCGCTTGAGCCACCCGAGCAGGAAGTCGATGGTGAGGCTGCGCTCGTGGGCCTCGTCGAGCACGATGGTGTCGTAGCGCTTCAGCAGCGGATCGCTGTGGATCTGCGCGAGCAGGACACCGTCGGTCATGAACTTCACGGCCGTCTGCTTGGACGAGCGGTCCTCGAAGCGGATCTGGTAGCCGACGTCCGTGCCCAGCTCCGTGCCCAGCTCGCGAGCGACGCGCGCCGCCACGCTGGTCGCGGCGATGCGCCGGGGCTGGGTGACGCCAATCTGGCGCGGCCGCCCGCGCCCCATGGCGAGCAGGATCTTGGGCAGCTGCGTCGTCTTCCCCGAGCCGGTGGCCCCCGCGACGATGACCACCTGATGGGCGGTGATGGCCGCGGTGATGTCGTCCACCCGGCTCGAGATGGGGAGCTCGGGGGGGAAGCGCAGGGTAGGCAGGCCGCCGGGGGAGGGGACGGGTGATTCGCCGGACATGGCCGTATGGACTAGCACCGAAGCGCGCGCTTCGCCCCTGGCGAATCACGTGGGTCGCGCGCGGCGGACGGCCCGCCGTAGCCCCTAACCGTGGGCTGCGCCGTTCCTGGGGGGCAGGAACTCGCCGTGGAACGTGGGCGGCAGGCCGTGTTCAAAGTGGCAGCGCGCCACGGGCCCTGCGTCCAGCCGCTCCGCGTCCAGCACCGCCACGTAGGTGGTGTCCGTCTGGGTGTCGTAGACCTGGGTGAGCACCCAGCCGTCGTCCTCGGCCTTCGAGCCGGGGCGTGGCACGAAGATGCCCTCGGAGGGGTACTGGCCCTCGCCCAGCTCGGCGCGCGTCACCCGGCCGGTGGTGACGTCCACGCGCACCAGCGCGTCGTACATTCCGCGCCGGGCCGCGCGGGTGGAGTGCGCGCCCATGTAGGCCGCCTGGTGCGGCTGGCCCTCCACGCTGGGGGCCACGCGGGGGAACTCGCAGCTCAGGTCCATCACCTGCTCGCTGCGGAACGTGCGGGCCTTCAGGTCGATGACCGCGCGGTGGAGCATGCCGTCGGCCTCGATGGACGGGGTGGCGCGGACCAGCTCGCCCAGCCACTGGTTGGAGGCGAAGTCGGGGTAGCGCACGTAGTCCACCACCAGCGTGTCGCCTTGCTCGTACGCGTTGCTGAAGTGCCAGTTGAAGAAGGCGTCGGCGGGGATGCGGAGGGGGTGCGCCACGTCGTCGATGGGCACCACCACCACCTCCGCCGCCGCCCCTGGCCGGAAGGAGACGTTGTCCGCGAACGCGCCGATGCGCAGCAGCATCTTCAGCACGTCGATGCGCATGGCCGGCAGGAAGAAGATGAGGTAGCGGTCCGTGGCCATGAAGTCATGGACCATGGTCGCGCCGGGCAGCGGCACGGACCCCAGGTGCCGCGCTCCGGCGCCGTCCGGCAGGGCGTACAGCTCCAGCGTGTTCACCCGGCCGTGGTGCTGGCCGAAATTGTAGAGCGTCTTTCGCGAGTGGACGCGGCGCGGGTGCGCGGAGAACGACTTCATCACCACGCCGTCGAGGTTCGTCTCGCCCAGGCTGGACAGGTCGTCCGGGGACAGCTCCACGGGGAGGTTCGGCTCGTGCAGCGCGTACAGCCGGCCGTTCCACGGCATCACCGCCGTGTTCGCGTTGTTCTTCTGGGGGTTGAGCAGCTTGTTGCGCAGCGGCGTGGGCATGGCGTAGCTGCCGTAGAGGTGCCGGCCCGCCTTGCGCTCCGTGACCATGGTGCGCGTGTCCACGAGCTTCGCCGCGCCCTGGACACCGTCCGGCCCGAAGCGCACGCCCATCACGCCGCCGTCGCCGTCGAACCAGTGTTGAACGGGCAGCCCGTGCACGTCGAACGTCCACGCGCCCGCGCGGAACAGCGTCCCGCGCAGTCCTTCGG
>NZ_RAWL01000443.1:0-6889 GCF_003668885.1 Corallococcus sp. AB049A
GAGGCGGAGGGGGCAGGGGACCCATGTCCTCGTCACCCAGGCCGCCGCTGCCGCCCACGCCCAGGTCCTGCTGCTTCTGGAGGGCCTCAATCTCCGCGCGGGTGATGCCGGCCAGGGTCAGCACCTTGCGCGTCACGCGGATGCGGGCCTGGCTGTGCATGGCCATGGCGATGGAGTCGGAAGGGCGGGCGTCCAGCGCCAGCTCCTTCTTGCCCTGCTGCAGGAAGACGCGGCCGGAGTAGACGTTGTCGCGCAGGTCGTCGATGCGGACCTCCGTCACCTTGCCACCCAGCTTGGACACCACGTCGTCCAGCAGGTCCTGCGACAGCGGCTGCGGGGGCGG
The DNA here is from genome assembly GCF_003668885.1 of Corallococcus sp. AB049A. Classification (NCBI taxonomy): domain Bacteria; kingdom Pseudomonadati; phylum Myxococcota; class Myxococcia; order Myxococcales; family Myxococcaceae; genus Corallococcus; species Corallococcus sp. AB049A. The sequence goes on from NZ_RAWL01000443.1 coordinate 344, forward strand.
ACGCTCCGCCAGGCGGAAGGCGATGGAGACCGCCGCGCCCTCGTCCACGAAGAGGGGGAGCACCGTCTCACCGTCCTTGGTGGTCAGCACGACGGCGTGCGTCTGCGCCTCCATCAAGGGCACCACGTCCTTCACTTCCAACTCCACCAGCTCCGAGCAGGCCTTGGGATCAGCGCCCTTCTCGGTGACGCACGGCTTCTCATGGGTTCCTTCCGCCTTGTCGGAGGCGGCGATGGCGCCGGGGATCCCGAACGCGGGAAGGAACAGAGCCCCCCCCAGCGCCAGCACCACGGCCGTGAACGGAGCGACGAAGAAGTTGGCGCGGTTGGACGTTTTCACATCCCTAAGCTACGCACCTCTCCCTTCACCGGGAGGGTTGCGCCCCACTGCCGCCGCGAGCGGCCCCCGGGCCCTGGCCCACCCGGTTGGAGGGCGGGCGGGCAGCCGGGAAGAAGGGGCGCGGGGCGACTAGCGGTCGTCGTCCTCGGACTCTTCGTCGTCGTAGTCCTCGTCGTCCTCGGACTCCTCGTCGTCCTCATCCTCGTCGACGTCGTCCTCGTCGTCCTCCTCCTCGTCTTCGTCCTCGTCGTCGAGCTCGTCCTCCAGCTCCTCGGCCTCGAGCGTCATCGTCACCGCGAACTTCTTGCTGAGGATGGCGATCTGCGCGCGCATCTCCGTGAGCGCGGCGACGAAGTCCTCCGAGAGGTTGGCGGGCGCCTTCGCGTCGCAGTGGGGGCAGACAATCTTCTCCGTCCCCTCGATGAGGTCCTGGGCTTCCAACTCGAAGCTGGCCTCGCACTTCTGACAGGTGAAGTCGATGCTCATGGTCGGGCGCGGCATACAAAGCCGGTGAACATGCTGTCAACGCCTGAGACGGGGGGACATGGAACGGGCGGTGAGCTTCCACTACGTTCCGTCGGATGGACCTGCCCAAGACGATGCTGCATGCGCTCCATGACCAGGCCGCGCGGCTGGAACACCGCCCGGCACTCTGGTCCCGCCATGGAGGCGCCTATGTCCCCACCTCGTGGTTCGACTATGCCCAGCGCGTCAAGCGCTTCGCCCTGGGGCTGAACGCGCTGGGGTTCCGGGACGGCGACCCGCTGGGCATCCTGAGCTTCAACCGGGAGGCGTGGCACGTCGCGGACCTGGGGGCCATGGCCCTGGGCGGCGTGCCGGTGGGGCTCTACACCACCAGCAGTGTGGATCAGCTCGTCTACATCCTGGGCCACTGCGAGGCGCGCTTCCTCCTGGTGGAGAACGCGAAGCACCTGGCCACCGCCCTGGAGGTCCAGAAGCGGCTGCCCACGCTCCAGCACCTCATCGTCGTGGACGCGCCCACGCCGCTGCCCGAAGGCGTGCTGCGCTACGCGGACGTGCTGGCCTCCGGCGCGAAGGCGGACGAGGCCCCGTACTGGGACGGCGTCCACTCGCTCCACCCGGACGCGCTCGCCACGCTCATCTACACGTCGGGGACCACCGGACAGCCCAAGGGCGTGGCCCTGAGCCACCGCAACCTCGCCTGGACGTCGAAGCAGCTGGGCGACACCATGGGCTTCAAGGACATGGAGGACGAGCGGCTGGTGTCGTACCTGCCGCTGTCGCACATCGCGGAGCAGATCGTCTCGCTGCACAGCCCGCTGCTCCTGGGCACGCAGGTGTACTTCGCGGACTCGCTGGACGCGCTGGGCAAGAACCTCACGGAGGTGCGCCCCACCATCTTCTTCGCGGTGCCGCGCGTCTGGGAGAAGTTCAAGACGAAGGCGGAGGAGGGCCTGGCCGCGCAGCCGCCCCTGAAGCGCCGGCTGGTGGAGTGGGCGCGCGCCACGGCGCTGGAGCGCAACACGCGCATCCTGAGCCAGGAGCGCGTGCCGTCGTTGATGGAGGCCAAGTTCGGGCTGGCCCAGAAGCTGGTGTTCCAGCCCCTGAAGACGCGCATCGGCCTGGAGAAGGCGAAGCTGTTCTCCACGTCCGCGGCGCCCATTGGCCGGGACGTGCTGGACTTCTTCGCCTCCATCGACGTCGTGCTGCTGGAGGTGTGGGGCATGACGGAGGTGTCCGGCCCCGCCACCGTGAGCACCACCGAGTGCGCCCGCCTGGGCACGGTGGGCCGCCCCATGCTGGGGGTGGAGGTACGCATCGCGGAGGACGGGGAGATCCTCGTGAGGGGCGGCAACGTGTGCCTGGGCTATCACCGCAACCCGGAGGCCACGCAGGAACTCTTGGCGGACGGGTGGCTTCACACGGGTGACGTGGGACAGCTGGACGCCGAAGGCTTCCTGCGCATCACCGGGCGCAAGAAGGAGATCATCGTCACCTCCGGCGGCAAGAAGACGTCGCCGGCGAATATCGAAGAGCTGCTCAAGGCCGTGCCCCCCGTGGGGCACGCGCTGGTCGTGGGCGACCGGCGCAACTACCTGGTGGCGCTGGTGACGCTGGAGCCGGACCGGGTGCGCAAGCTGGCGCGGGAGAAGGGCTGGCCGGAGGACGTGGCCGCGCTGGTGAACGACCCGCGGCTGCAGCAGCACCTGCACGAGGCCTTCGAGCGGGACGTGAACCCGAAGCTGTCTCGCTTCGAGACCATCAAGCGCTTCCGCGTGCTGCCGGGGGAGTTCTCCATCGACGGTGGAGAGCTCACGCCCAGCATGAAGATGCGCCGCAAGGTGGTGGAGCAGAAGTACGCGGACGTCATCGACGCGCTCTACAGCGAGCCGGGCGCCGTCGCGGCCCACGGGTAGGGCCCGCAATGCGAAAGGGGCGGAGGACTCAAGCTTCGAGTCCTACGCCCCTTCGTGCTTCAGCGGCTGTGACAGACGCTGACTACTTGCGCTTGTCCTGGGCCACGTAGTCGCGGCGCGCGGCGCCGGTGAAGACCTGACGGGGACGGGCGATCTTCTGCTCGTTGTCCGTCACCATCTCCTCCCACTGCGCGCACCAGCCCACCGTGCGGGGGATGGCGAACAGGACGGGGAACATCTCCGCCTGGAAGCCCATCGCCTCGTAGATGAGGCCCGAGTAGAAGTCGACGTTCGGGTACAGCTTGCGCTTCACGAAGTACTCGTCCTCGAGCGCGATGCGCTCCAGTTCGAGGGCAATCTCGAGCAGCGGGTTCTTGCCCGTCACGTCGAAGACCTCGTCCGCCACGCGCTTGATGACCTTCGCGCGCGGGTCGTAGGACTTGTAGACGCGGTGGCCGAAGCCCATCAGCTTCTTCTCGCCCTCGCCGCCCTTCACCTGCTTGATGAACTCCGGGATGTTGGCCTTGCTGCCAATCTCGCGGAGCATGCGGAGCACCGCCTCGTTGGCGCCGCCGTGCAGCGGGCCGTAGAGCGCGCCCACGCCCGCGGCGACCGCGGAGTAGGGGTCCACCTGCGACGAGCCCACCGTGCGCACGGAGGTCGTGGAGCAGTTCTGCTCGTGGTCCGCGTGCAGGATGAAGAGCACGTCCAGCGCCTTCTCCAGCGTGGGGTGCACCTTGAAGGCGCTCGTGCCAATGCGCTTGATCATCGCCAGGAAGTTGGCGACGTAGGACAGGTCGTTGTCCGGGTAGACGAACGGCAGGCCCATCGCGTGCCGGTACGAGAACGCGGCCAGGGTGGGCATCTTCGCGATGAGGCGCGTGATCTGGATCTCACGGCTGCGCGCGTCCTTGATGTTCTTCGCGTCCGGGTAGAACGCGGACAGCGCGGCCACCGTGGAGCCCAGCATCGCCATGGGGTGCGCGTCGTAGCGGAACCCGTCGATGAAGGACTTGATGTTCTCGTGCACCAGCGTGTGGTGGGTCACGTTGAACGTGAAGTTCTCCAGCTCCTTCTGCGTGGGCAGCTCGCCCTTCAGCAGCAGGTAGGCCACCTCCAGGAAGGAGGACTTCTCCGCGAGCTGCTCGATGGGGTAGCCGCGGTACTCCAGGATGCCCTTGTCGCCGTCGATGAACGTGATGGCGCTCTTACAGTTCGCCGTGTTCAGGAACGCGGGGTCGTAACCCATCAGACCGAAGTCATCGCTGCCGGTCTTGATCTGGCGCAGGTCGGGGGTGCGGATACAGCCGTTCTCGATCGGGATCTCGTACGTCTTCCCGGTCCGATTGTCGGTGACGGTCAGCGTGTCCTTGGGCATGGGCGGAGATTTCACAGGGCGGCGGACGCTTTCAACAAAAAAGAACGATAAGTCTTAGAGGCGAAGTTTCCGGTGCGACTTCCCACTCAGGAATAGCGGACACCGGCGCGCGCGAGCTGCCGCCAGAAGCCCGGGAAGCTCTTCTCCACGCACTCCGGCCCCGTCAGATCCAGAGACACCCCGGACAGCACACACAGGGTTGCCGCTGACATCGCCAGGCGGTGGTCACCCCGGCTGTCCATGGCGAAGCGCGAGGGCTTCACCTTCGGCGGGAAGATGCGCAGCGTCTCACTGTCGGCTCCGGCCGACAGTTCCGTGGTGCCACCGTAGGCAGTGACCAACGTTCGGATTCCCTCCAGCCGGTCGCTCTCCTTGACCCGCAGGATGCCCACGTCGGTGAGCGTGGTGGGCCGGGGCAGCACGCACGCGAGCGCCGCCAGCGTGGGCAGCAGGTCCGGGCACTCCTTGCCCGAGGCCTTGAGCTCGCCGGTGGGCTCGCCCTGGAAACGCCACGTGTTGGGCGCGCCCGCCGGGATCATCTTCAAGCCGACATCAGCGACCAGCCGGAGGATCGCCTGGTCCGGGTGCGCGCTCTCGGGCTCCGCGCGCTCCACCGTGCCGCCCGTGCGCCAGGCGATGAGCACCAGGTAGCCCAGCGACGACCAGTCGCCCGGCAGTGATGGCACGGATTCGGGCGCCTGATACTGCGTGACGGAGTAGTGACCTTCGGACTGTTCCACGGTGAAGCCGAAGCGGCGCAGCCACGCCACCGTGAGGTCCATGTAGCCGGCGCTGGTGAGCGTGCCTTCGATCTCCACGCTCCACGCGCGCTTCTCCCGGAGGAAGCGCTCGGCGCAGCCCAGGAGCAGGCTGGAGGCGTACTGGCTGCTCTGCGCGCCCGGCACGCGGAACACCGGCGCGGCCTTCGTGGTGTCCTGGGGCGCGTGCAGCTCCACCGGCCACGGCGAGCCTTCGGTGAGCGTCAGGCCGGAGGCGCCCAGCGCCTGCTTCAGCGACGTGAAGAGCGGGCCGTGCGGGCGCTCGCCCAGGCGGGGCGTGCCGGTGAAGCGCACGCGCGCGCCGGGCGTCACCGCAGCCTGCGTGACGAGGATGCGAAAGGGGGCGCCGCCGTCCGCGCAGTCCACGTCGCGCACGGGACCGGGGGGAAGGCGCAGGGCCTCCACGCCCCGGCGCAGCACGCGCACGTCGGCGGGGAGGTCCTCGTCCGATTCCGCCTGCACCGACGGCAGCGGCCAGGCGCCCGTGAGGTGTCCCAACACCAGGGCTCGCTGGGCGTCCGACTTCGACACGGGCGGGGTGAGCGGTGAGGCGCTCAAGGCGCTCGGGTCGACGGTGAGGCGGCTCGGAGAGGCGTGGCTCAAGGGCGGGCTCCACGGGTCCAGGCGGGCCACAGGGCCCGCCACGTCTTCGGCATCACATCCACGACCTCGGCGGTGCCCACCGCGGTGAGCAGCACCATGCGCAGCTCGCCGTTGGCGCCGGCCTTCTTGTCGGCGTCCAGCAGCGCGACCACGTCCTTCAACGGCGCGCGCTGGGCGATCTCCGCGGCGCGGTCACGACCGAGCACGCCCGGGCCTCGAGCCAGCGCGCGCTCCACGTCGTGCGCCACGGACTCCGGCGTCACGCCCAGGTGCCGGCCCACGTCCAGCGCCCAGAGGATGCCCAGGCCCACCGCGTCGCCGTGCGACAGCTTGAAGCGCGACAGGCTCTCCAGCACGTGGCCGAAGGTGTGGCCGAAGTTGAGTACGCGGCGCAGGCCCTGGTGCTCGTAGGGGTCCTTCGAGCAGACGTCCTCCTTCAGCCCGCGCGCGTCCTTCACCAGCTTCTCCAGCGCCGGCGGCGTGCGCACGTACTTCTTGAAGAGGGGCGCATCCAGCGACGCGACCATCTTCCACGCCTCGATGGAGCCCTCGCGCACCTGCGCGTCGGACAGCGTGGCGTACAGCTCCGGGCACAGCCACGTCTCATCCGCGTAGTGGAAGACGCCCGCGGGGTTCTTCACCACGCGGCCGCGCACGACGAGGTCCACCGCGCCCTTGCCGCCCAGGCTGCTGTCCACCGCCGCGAGCAGCGTGGTGGGCACCTGCAACAGCCGCACGCCGCGCTTGAGCAGGTGCGCGGCCACGGTGGCCACGTCACCGACGGTGCCACCGCCCACGGCGACGAGCGTGCCGGAGCGCGGCAGGTTGATGCCACCCGCGAGCACCTTCTGCAGCGACGCGAGGCTCTTGGCGCGCTCACCGCCCACCAGCTGGATGATGGCGCGGGGCTTGCGGGCCTCCAGCGTGGGGATGAGCGTGGGGTGGAAGCGCGCGACGGTGCGGTCCACCACGGCGACGCTGCCCTCGGGCAGCTTGGCGGCGAGCTTCGTGAAGGAACCCCAGCGGTCGTTGGGGGGGCGGTAGGAAC
>NZ_RAWL01000444.1:0-6868 GCF_003668885.1 Corallococcus sp. AB049A
GGCCTGCGCGGGCGGACGGGGCGCGGCGGCGCGCGGCGCGGCTTGCGGCGCGGGCGCCATTCCGGGCCGGACCGTCGGCGTCATTCCCGGCGGCGTCACGGGGCCGCGCGGCGGCTCCATCGCGAAGGCCGGCGTGCCACGCAGCGTCTCCGGCTCCAGCGGTTCACTGTTCAGGGTGATGGAATCATCACCGCCCACGCCCAGGGGGGCGCGCTCGCCAGGCCTGCGGCGGTCAATGTGGATGTCCCGGTCGAGCAGGCTCGGGACGGGAGCCACCGCGGGTGGGCGCGCGGCATTGGCGGCGCAAGCGGGGCAATCTCCGACCGGCGGCAGCGAGGCGCCGCATTTCAGGCACTTGGACAACGGATCCTCCCGGTGACGCGGACAACCGTCGCCATGAAAGGCCGCATTCAGGCCTGTAGCAAGAAAAGGACAAGCCCCCGCCGCTCCCTCGCCCGAGGAAGCGTCAGGGGCTCATCTGCGCCACGGCAACCCGCCCCGGAGGACGGTGCGTATGGGCGCCTCACGCTAGGCGTGGACGCGGCGCCGTCCCGCTGCTCCCACCAGGAGAAGCACGACGATGGCTCCCACGACCGACATGATGATGCCGGAGGCGTGCAGGTCGAACAGCCGGCCGTTGCGCTGGAAGAGCGAACCGATGAGGCCGCCCACCAGCGAGCCCACCATGCCCAGCAGCGTCGTCGCCACCAGCCCCATGCTCTGCTTGCCCGGAAGGATGGCCCGGGCGATGAGTCCCGCGATGAGGCCGATGATGATGAAGGTGATGATCCCCATGAGAGTCTCTCCCGTGTGAGGGACCCGTGAGGTCCCGAATGGGAGAAACGTAGGAATGGGCACACGGATCCGTGACCCGGGGGGCAGGGAGGGGCTGTCCGCCCGCCTGCTACCCGAGCGACCCGTCCAGGTGCTGCATCACCGCGAGCGCCGCGAGCGCCGCCGTCTCCGTGCGCAGGATGCGTGAGCCCAGCGTCACCGGCCGCGCGCCCAGCCCCCGCAGGCCCTCCACCTCTTCACGCGCGAGCCCGCCCTCCGGACCAATCACCAGCGCCACCGGAGTCCCCGCCGGAACACTCCGGAACGCTTCACCCAGCGGTACCGCGGACTCCTCTTCATCCAGCACCAGCAGCAGCGTGCCCGGAGTCAGCGCGCGCGCCGCGTCCAGCAGAGGCCGGGGCGGATGCACCTGGGGCACGTCATCGCGCCGGCACTGGCGCGCGGCCTCCTCGACAATCTTGGCCCAGCGCTGCGTGCGCTCCTCGGCGCGCTTGGGCTCCAGCTTCACCACGCTGCGCGCGGTGGCCACCGGATGGAACGCGGTGGCGCCCAGCTCCGTGCCCTTCTGCAGCACCAGCTCCAGCTTGTCGCCCTTGGGCAGCCCCTGCAGCACGGCCATCTCGCGCGCGGGCGGCGTCACGCGCACGGTCCCCAGCACCAGCCGCACGGATTCGGCATCCAGCCCGGTGACGCGCGCCTCGAAGGCGCGGCCCTTGCCGTCGAACACCTCCAGCGCGTCGCCGTCCAGCAACCGCAGCACGTGGACGAGGTAGTGGCGGCGCTCGCCCGTGAGCGTCACGTCGGCGGGAGCAGGGTCGGGCAGGGGAACGAAGAGGCGGACCACGGCGGCTTCCTTGAAGGGGAGGGCGTCCGGAAGATAGCCCTCCATGCGTCCGGGAGGGCCCATTCCGCACTCCGCGAGCGCGCGGCCATACCCCGTTCCTGCTATGGCGCGCCCCACGCCCATGGCCACCCTCGTCATCGAGTCCACCCGCTCCGGCTTCGTCGAATCCCTCCACACCGTGTCCGTCGCGGTGGTGAGCGCGGAGGGCACGCGCGTCGCGTACGCGGGCGACCCGGAGCGCGTCACCTTCTGGCGCTCCGCGGCGAAGCCCTTCCAGTCCCTGCCCATGGTCCAGGACGGCGCGGCGGACCGCTACGGCTTCGGCCCGCGTGAGCTGGCGCTCTCCTGCGCGTCCCACTCCAGCGAGCCCGTGCACCGCGCGCTCGCCATGCAGATGCTGAGCGCCTCCGGCTGCGAGGAGCGCCACCTCGCGTGCGGACCGCACTCGCCGCTGTCACCCGCCGTCGCGGAAGAAGCGCTCAAGGCGGGCGTGGTGCTCACGCCCCGGTGGAACAACTGCTCCGGCAAGCACGCCGGGATGCTCGCGCTGGCAAGGCACCACGGCTGGGACGTGCACGGCTACGCCAGCGACGGCCACCCGGTGCAGGAGCGCATCCAGGACGAAATCGCGAAGTGGACGGGGCTGCCGCGCGACGCACTGGTGAAGGCCGTGGATGGCTGCCGCGCCGTCTGCTTCGGCCTGCCGCTGAGCGCCATGGCCACCGCGTGGGCCCGCTTCGGCATCTCGGAGGCACCCGCCGCGCAGCGCCTGCGGGACGCCATGCTCGCGCACCCGGAGCTGGTCGCGGGCAGGGGGCGCGCGTGCACGGAGCTGATGACCGCCTTCAAGGGCGAGGCCGTGGTGAAGATTGGCGCGGAGGGCGTCTACTGCGCCGCGCTGCCCCGCGTGCGCCTGGGCGTGGCCCTGAAGGTCGAGGACGGCGATGCCCGCTGCGCCGCGCCCGCGCTCCTCGCCGTGCTGCGCCTCCTCGCGGAGCCGTACGGCCTGGGCCTGCCCATGGAGGGCCTGGCGCATCACGTGGAGCCGCGCATCCTCGACACCCGGAACGAAGTCGTGGGCTCGCTGCGCGCGGGCGGGACGCTCGCGTTCGCCTGAGCCGTGCTGTAGCGCGGAAGGTCACAGGCACCAGGGCACCCTGTAACCGGCCCCGCTACAGCCGGGCCCGCATCCCCTGGAGCTTCGGGGGAACACCGAGGAACCGGCGGCGGGCACGCGGACTGCAATGCCTGTCCGGCACACGGCGGGAGTCGCGAGGTCCTGACGCCAAGGGGGAAAGCCTCGCGAGTCCAGATGGGGTCGGGTTGGCGAGCCTTTTCCGGTTCGCGGCCCGACCCCCTCTTGTTTCTAGCGCTTCAAGTCGATGCGCACCCACTCGCCCTGCTGCGCGCCCTCCAGCACGGTGCACCCCAGGTTGCGGTACGCGGCCTCCACGTCCGCGCGCTGGTGCGCGAGCACGCCGGCCAGCACCAGCCGGTCCTTCGCCTTGGGGACGATGAGGGGCGCCAGTTCAATCAGCGTGTTGGCCAGGATGTTCGCGAGCACCAGGTCGAAGGTGCCGGACACCTCCGTCAGCTCGCGCCCGGAGATGTCCAGGTCGGGCGTCTGGTTGTCGGTGCAGTTCTCCTGGGCCAGCTCCACGGAGGTGGGGTCGTTGTCCGTGCCCACCACGTGGCCCGCGCCCAGCTTCTTCGCCGCGATGGCGAGCACGCCCGTGCCGGTGCCCACGTCCAGCACGCTCGCGCCCGGGTGCGTGGCCATGAACTCATCCACCGCCGCCAGGCACAGCGACGTGGTGGGGTGGTCCCCCGTGCCGAAGGCCATCTTCGGCTCGATGACCAGCTTCACCTTGTCCGCGGGCGCGTTCTCCACGTCCCAGGGCGGGCCCACCCACAGCCGGCCCACCTGCACGGACTTGATGAGCGACTTCCACTCGTTGCTCCAGTCCTGCTGGGGCTGCTCGTCCAGGGACAGGCGCGCGGTGGGGTGGGTCTCCGCCACCGCGTCACGGGCGTCCTCCGCGCTCTCACGGTCCTCGAAGTAGGCGACGACGATGGACTCGCCCTTCACGGGGGCGCGCACGCCCGGCATGGTGGGCGTCTCCGTGTCGCGAACCTCCAGGCCCAGGGCGCCGGCTTCATGGAGGAGGTCCTGGAGAATCTCGGACGATTCCTCCGCGATATCCACGGTGAGTGACAGGTAGGTCTGGGACATGGCGCCCCTTCTACCGCACCCGGTGCGGCGTGGAAGCGCCGTCGTCGTGACGCTTCCACGCTCGCGGATGCAGGGCTTACGGCCCGACGACCGCCATGGCCATGCGGTCGAAGTCGATGACCCGGCGGGCCACCTCCTGCACGTCCGCCGCCGTCACCTTCGCCACGCGCTCGGAGTAGTGCAGGAAGTTGTCCAGCCCGATGCCGTAGCAGGCGTCCAGCGCCAGCAGCGTCGCGCGGGCGCTGTTGCGCTGCAGGTCAATCTCATACGCGCCAATGATGTGCTGCTTGGCGCGCTCCAGCTCGTCCGAGGGAATGGGCTCGTCGCGGATCCGCTGCAGCTCGCGGCGCATGCCCTCCACCGCCGCGTCCACCTTCTCCGGGCTCGTGCCCATGTAGACGGCGAAGTAGCCGGGGTCCAACCCGTCCATGGAGAAGCTGCTCACGCTGTACGCCATGGAGCGCTTGTCGCGCAGCTCGATGAAGAGCCGCCCGCCCTGGCCCGACAGCACCGTGGACAGCACGTCCAGCGACACGCGCCACGGGTCGCTCAGCCGCGCCGCCTGGAAGCCCATCACCAGGTGCGTCTGCGCGCGCGCCAGCACCTTCTTCTCCGTGCGCGGAGCGGTGGGCGCGGGCTCCGGCTTCACCTGCTTGTGCGCCACCGCGCCGCCGCGCGACCTGCCGAAGTACTCGTTCGCCAGCGCGCGCACCTGGTCCACGTTCACGTCGCCCACCACGCTGAGCGTCATCTGCGACGGGTCCATGTATGCGCGGTGGTACGCGCGCAGCTGCTCGGGCCCCAGCGCCTCCACGGACGCCTTCTCACCCAGGAGCGACAGCCGGTACGGGTGCTGCTGGTAGAGCGTGCGCGAGAACAGCTCGAACGCGAGGCTGGACGGCTTGTCCTCGCGGGTGAGGATGTCCTGGAGCAGGAGCGAGCGCTCGCGGGCGACCTCCTCCTCGCGGAAGGCCGGGTTGAGCAGCACGTCCGCGAACAGCCGGAAGCCGGGCTCGAAGTAGCGCGACAGGAAGTCCGCCTTCAGGCTCACGGAGTTGCGGCCGCCCTGGCCGTTGATGTTGCCCGCGTACAGGTCGCCCAGGTGGCTGATGTCATCCGCGCTGAGCGTCGTGGTGCCCTTGGTGAGCGCGCGGCTGAGCAGCGTGGTGATGCCGTTGTCCTCGGGCGTCTCGAAGCGCGCGCCGCCAATGAAGGCCGCGCGCATGGAGAACAGCGGCACGTGCGGCTCCACGCGGATGATGAGCGTGGCGCCGGAGGGCAGCTTCTCCTGCACGACTTCTGAACGCGCGGACGCCACGGCGCTCCGGGCCGCGCGCGGCGCGCCTTCCGGAGGCGGCTGACGGACGGCGCGCTCCGGCGGGGCGAGGCCCGGGCTCTTCGCCGCCTCATCCAGCGCGGCGTGCACGTGGGCCTCGGTCAGCTCCGCGGATGCCGGCACCAGCGCGGTGACGACGGCGTGCTCCAGCCGCAGGTACTTCTGGGCCACGCGGCGCAGGTCCTCCGGCTTCAGGTTGCGGATGTCCTCCAGGTAGCGCGCCTCGGACTCCAGGCCGCCGGGGCTGGTCTGATACGAGCCCAGGTTGCGCGCGGTGCCCTGCACCGTCTCCTTGCGGTAGACGGACTCCGCCTCCACCACGGCCTGCACCGTGCGCAGCTCGTCCTGGGGCACGCCCGTGGTGCGCAGTGCCTCCAGCACGCGCGCCGTCTGCGTGAGCGCCTTCTGCGCCTGCGCGGGCGGCAGCGTCAGCGACACGGAGAAGATGCCCGGGTCCTTGGGCGTGTACGCGGACGCGTGGATGTCGTTGACCAGGTGCTGGCGGCGCTTCACCTCGCGCACCAGCCACGACGAATTGCCCTGGCCGGCAATCATGGCCAGCACGTCCAGCGCGGGCACGTCCGGGTGCTCCAGTTCGGGAATCGCGAAGGCCAGGTGCAGGTAGGCCTCCTTCACGTCCTCCGTCTGGATGAGCACGCGGCGGCCCGTGGGTGCGGCGTCGCGCGGGCGCTGCACGGGGCCCGCGTAGGGCCGGCCCCAGTCACCGCCGAAGATTTCATCCACCCACTGGCGCAGCTCCGCCTCGTTGAGGTCTCCCGCGACGGACAGCACCAGGTTCCTGGGCGTGTAGTGCCGGTGGTAGAACTCCAGCACCTTCTCGCGGGTGAAGCTGCGCACGCTCTCCTCGGTGCCGATGACGGGCAGCCGGTAGGGGTGCGTCTGGAACGCGGCGGTGAACAGCCCGCGGGACGCGCGGCGCGACGGCGAGTCGTAGCTGCGCTTGATCTCCTCGCACACGACCTCGATTTCACGCGCCAGCTCGTCCTTGTCGAACGCGGAGCGGCGGACGGCATCCCCCAGGATGTCCAGGCCCGTGCGGGCGAACTGGCTGGCGATGACGATGTGGTAGACGGTCTGGTCGAAGGACGTCCAGGCGTTGATCTCGCCGCCGTGCGCCTCGATGTCCCGGGCAATCTCACCGGGGCCCCGGCGCTCCGTGCCCTTGAAGAGCATGTGCTCGTGCAGGTGGGCGAGCCCGGCCTGGTCCGGCCTTTCGTCCGCGCTGCCGGCCTTGACCCAGACCTGGAAGGCCGCGACCTTGGCGGCGTGCTGCTCCTCGAAGACGACGGTGAGCCCGTTGGGCAGGGTGTAGCGGATGGCCATAGGTGTGGTCCGAAGCTGGCATCCCCTCCCGAGGAGAGGCAAGGCAAGGTGTGATGTTTGCTCCATTGGCTAACGTCCCACCCCTCCCACGTCGAGCGGACCGTACCGCCCGCCTCCCTCCAGGCAGGCGAAGCGGCGCGGTTTCCCACGCGTAACTGGTGGAAACCCCCCGTGGTCGGTAACCTGGGCACGCACATGCCGTCTCCCCCGGACGAGGCGGATCCGCTCGCGGACCTGAAGGAACTGCTGGATGAAGGCGACGCCCCCATGGCGGCGCCCGCTCCGGCCCCCACCAGGCCGCTGTCGGTTCCCAAGC
>NZ_RAWL01000445.1:0-6857 GCF_003668885.1 Corallococcus sp. AB049A
TCCCTGGCCCAGCTCCTCACGAGCGAGCCCCCCGGCCTTCCCCGAGCGCCGGCCCAGGAAGCCGCGCCGGCTCAAGAGACGGGGACCCCCTCCGGGCTCCAGGGTCGCCCGCGGGAGCAGCTCTCCACCAGGACGATCCCACCGGTGCTGGAGCGGATCCTGAATGAACTCCTCGGCGACGGACGCACCGCGGAGCCGGATGTGACCTTCCTGGGACTGGGACTCGACTCGTTCGCGCTCGCCCACCTTATCGCCACCATCGAGGAGCGATGTGGAGTCACCTGCCCGGACCTCTTCATCCACAACACCCCGCGCAAGCTCGCGGCCGCCCTGACCCCGCCCGGATGAAGACTCCCACGGCCCCAGAGACGTTGAGGGAGCGGCTGGAGCACCATGGCCGCTCCCAGGGTCATGCGTGGGCGCTCCGGTTTCCGGCGCAGGGGGGCGAGACGATCGAGCTGACGTGGGCGGAGCTGGTGGAGCGGGCGCGCGGCATCGGGCTCGGGCTGAAGCGGCGAGGCGTGGCCCCGAAGGACGTCGTGGTCATTGTGTCTTCCTCGCCCCGGGAACAGGCCCTGGCCTTCCTGGGCGCCCTCTTCGCGGAGGCGGTCCCGTCGATCTACTCCCATCCCTCCATCAAGCAGCCCACCGAGCGATTCTTCGCGAGCTTCAGCCCCCTGATCTCGAACAGCGGCGCGGCGTGCCTGCTGTATTCGGACTCCCTGGCCCCGGCCATCCAAGGGTGGAGGGTTGCCTCCGGCAGCGGGGTTGCCCTCTTCCCGCTGCGGGAACTGCTCGCGGAGCCCGCTGGAGACGAGCCGCTGCCCGCCTCCGGCGGCAAGGTGGCCTTCCTCCAGTACTCGTCGGGGACGACGGGACTCCGCAAGGGCGTCGCCATCACGCACGCCATGCTGGCCTCGCAGGTCCGGGCGTATGCGCAAGCCATCCATCTCTCCTCGGGAGACCGGGTGGTGAGCTGGTTGCCCCTCTACCATGACATGGGGCTCGTGGCCTGCCTGCTCCTGCCCTGCTTCATGGGCGTGCCCTCTGTCCATCTGTCTCCCTTTGATTGGGTGCAGCGGCCGCAGTCGCTGTGGCGGGCGATAGCGGATTCGGCGGGAACGCTCGTCTGGCTGCCGAACTTCGCCTTCGAGCTGCTGGCCCAGCGCACACGCGCCGAAGACCTGGGCGCCGTGGATCTCGGGCGAGTGCGTGCCTTCATCAACTGCAGTGAGCCGGTGCGGCCCGTGACGCTGGCAAGGTTTGTCGAGCGCATGGGGCCCCACGGCGTCCGCTGGGACCAGCTCCAGGCCTCCTACGGGATGGCGGAGAACACCCTCGCCATAACCCAGACGCCCATGGGCTCCCCCCTGCGGCTCGACCGGGTGCGGCGCGCCCCGCTCCTGACGGGAGGTGAGGCGGTAGCGCTGGAGGACGGTCCACCGAGCGCCGAGGACAAGGTCTTCGCTTCGAGTGGCATCCCCATCGCAGGCTGCGAGGTGCGGATCTCCCACCGTGGAGAGCGGCGGATCGGAGAGATCGAAATCCGGAGCCCGAGCCTCTTCGAAGGGTACGTCGCCAACCCGGAGGCCACCGCCGTCTCGCGAACGGAGGACGGGTGGTTCCGGACAGGCGACCTGGGCTATCTCGCCGAGGGAGAGCTCTTCGTCACGGGGCGGCTGAAGGACCTCATCATCCACCGGGGAACCAACCTGTACCCGGAGGATATCGAGGAGGTCGTCGCGTCCATCCCTGGCTGCAAGGCGGGCCGCGTGGTCGCCTTCGGCATCACCTCCGAGCAGATGGGCACCGAGGAGGTCGTGGTGTGTGTGGAACCCGAACCGGACCTGGAGGATCCTCGAGCGTTGGCGGCCCGCATCCGCCAGGAAGTGGCGCTCCGGCTGAGCCTCGGTCTCAAGGACGTGGCGCTCTGCGAGCCGGGCTCGCTGATCAAGTCCACCTCTGGAAAGCCCTCGCGCTCGGGCAATCGCGAGGCGTATGCCTCGGGCAGGCTCGGTGGACGCTAGGCGGGCTCAGGTCCCCCCATCCCCCCGGTTCGGCTGATAGACAAAGGGATAGGTGATGCGGACCGTCCCGCCTGTCGGCGCCGAGAAGGTGGCGGAATGAAGCACCTCCACGAAGCAGGCCTGGAACCAGGGATCCGGAATGGTGGAGTCGACGATCTCCTCATCCTCGATGAATCCGGACAGCCCCTGCCCCTGGAGGGTGAAGGCGACGGTCACCTTCTGGGGCCCGGGGTAGCGCGAGGCCGCTTTCTCGAAGCACGCCTTCACGCCAGGCCGCAGGGACTGGATGACATCCCTTACGGACTCGCGAGGCAGCGTGCCCGTGTGGACCGAGGACGTCCGGCCCTCCACGGGAGGAGGAGGCGGCGGGGGCGGCGGCGATGACGGAGGGAGCGCCGCGCGAACAAGAGGCCGCGCTCCCTCATGAGGCCCGGCACGCTCCCCCGGGGAGGAGCGGACCGCGGACATCACGGGGGCCGGGGACGATGCGGAGGGCCTGTCTTCCTGGCCGGAGGATGGGGGCGGCGGCGTCCCGGGAGGCAGAGCCGCCCGCGGTTCGCGAGCACTCGACGGGAGGGAGGCCGCCGCCACCTTCACCTCGCCCGTGGGCGCGGAGGGCTCGGCCTCGGTTGCCCGCGAAGCGCCGGATGAGCCGGTCAGGAGATAGCCGGCCACCGACAGGACGGCGAAAGGCAGACACACGCCCAGGACGAGCCGCCAGGGCGCGGACCCGCGTGGTTCTTCTGGAAAAGAGGGCATGCGGCGTTTCTCTCAGGGTTCGCGGGAGGGTGCTCCAACAGCGGGAGGCCCGGGAGGCAGGTCCATCAAGAGCATACGATCCCAATGGGGCTCGATATGGGTGGTCGCCGCGAGGAGCGTGAGCGCCACCCCCGCGCTGCCCGCCAGCACCCCCGGAGCATCCTGCCAGGCCTCGCTCGCCGCACCTTCGAGCTCCAGGCTCTGGTAGCCCCCGATTCCGCACCCCGGCTGGAACACGTCCAGGGTGCGGGAGAACCAGCCCCGGGCGGCCTCGAGGAGCCGCGGCTCGCCCGTCGCCTGGTAGAGGCGGTTGAACACGTGCCCGAGCCCCGCCATGCCGTGACACACCAGCGCGTCCTTGACCCGGCACTCCTCCACGGGGCGCTGCGCGGCCAGACGGGCCGTGAGCAGGGCTTCCTGCTCCCATTCAGGCACCCCCAGCTCGCGCGAGGCCAACAGCAACGCGGCGGCGACGCCCGGATCGCCATAACACCATGCGGCCCGTGCCTCCTTCGGGGGAAGGCTCCGGGCGACCCACGCGGGAAATCGTGAGGCGCCTCCCTCGGGCAGCCTCTCGCGCAGCAGGTCCCGGACCGCGTCCCGGATGAGTTCCCGCGCCGGCGGCGGCTCCCAGGCACTGCAAGCCCTTGCCAGCAGGGCGATCACCCCGGGTGACCCGTGCGCCATTCCCAGGTTGAGGTGGGGCACGTTGTAGCGCGTGCGCAGGTGGGGAGCCTGCTTTCCGGGCACCGTCCACCACCGCGCGCCCAGGCCGTCGCGCTCGCTCAGCTGCTCCAGCAGCCGCACGACCTGCCCCAGGCACTCTCTCGCGGCGGAGCGCTCCGGGTACTCCAGCCCGTAGACCCCCAGGCCCACCAGTCCGCTGACGAGATCATGGCCCCCTTCCCACTCAGGGGCAGCGAGCTGGGCGCACACAAGCTCCATCACCTGCGCCGTGAGATCCTCCGGCACCTGACCGAAGAGGCACCGATGCACGTGCTCCGCGGCCCAGGCCACCCCGGTGAGGCCCGAATAGAGGCCCAGGGGCATCGGCGTACTGGCCGCGCCATCCATGGCGCGCTCGAGAGCTTGAAGCGAGAACTCCCCAGCGTCTCCTCCCACTCCCGCCCGGGAGAGATAGGCAAACAGCACGGCGATGCCCGACATCCCCCGGGACAGGGAGAAGTCACGCGCATACGTGTCCGGGCGCGCCCGGAGATCCCGAGTGATGAACTCGATCACCTGCCACGCGCGCGCGGCCTGATCACCCTCCAGAATGGGCTGCCAATCTTGTCGATGCACTGCATGCAAGACTATCAAGCCCGCGCTGGCATCCAATGCCTGATTTCCCGCTTGCCCTTGCCATGGGTTCCAGGCATTGCTAGGACAGCGCCGCTGTCCAGACGTCTGTCCATGGTGTCCCTGGCGTCAGTGCGGACAAGCCGAGCGGCCCAGGACATCCCTCACCCCAAGGAGCGTTGTCATATGGAGTCCCGTTCTCAGCCGATCCAGAGGAAGCTGACCGTGAGCAAGGAGTCCATCCGCATGCTCGCGCAGAAGCAGCTGTCCACGGAGGCGAACATGATGCCGCCGGAGACCGACACCTCGAACCCGACCAGCGGACATTGCTGCTTCGAGCCGTCCGACACCTGTCTGCTCTAGGCCCACTCGAAGGCTTTTGACTGGAGGCTGGCGCATGACGAGCGTACCGCACATCGTGCGCCAGCCTCGTTGCGGATGATGACCCGCTTCGGGCGTGAGCCTCCGCGTCGTGCGAGCACGGACTTCTTCGTGCTCCGGACTCCGCTGCTGCCCCTCCACGTGTTCTCCGAGTGGGCGTCTGGCGTTGAGCTGAGCCAGCTGGACGCCTCGCTGCCATGGGCGGAGCGCATCGAGGCCGCCAGGAGAAGTCTGCGCTCCCGGCTTCGTGAGCTGCTCGAGCTGCCCGAGGTCCACGAGGCACTGCTCGTCTCCTCGTCCAACCTCGTTTCCAGCCTGGAGACCTGGCTGCGGACCCCGGACGGCCCCGGCGGGAGCAAGGTGGAGCGCGCCCTCGTCCGTTACCTTGCGCGGATGACGGGGCGCGCAACCCCTTTCGGGCTCTTCGCCGGGTGCTCCGTCGGCCAGCTGGGCCAGAAGACCCGGCTGGCACTCCAAGGCAGGGGGGCCTACCAAAGACAGACTCGCCTGGACATGGACTACCTGGCCTCGCTCCTCAACGCCCTGCAACAGCAAGGCGCGGTCAGGCACCATCCACGCTATTTCCCCAACTCCAGCCTCTACCGCACGGCGGGACGGCTCCGGTACGTCGAGTCCTCTCAGCAAGGCACGGAGCGGGCCTACGCGCTCGCCTCCGTGGAGGCGACCCCCTATCTCGAGTTCGTCCTGGAGCGCGCCCGGGAAGGCGCCCGTCGCGAGGAGCTGGCCCAGGCCCTGGCCGAGCGGGAGGGTGATGTCAGCGTCACGGAGGCGGGCGAGTACATCGACGAGCTCGTCACCCTCCAGGTGCTGGTCTCGGAGCTCGTCCCGGCCGTGACGCAGCCGGATCCCCTCCGGGAAGCCATCGCGCAGCTCGGGAGGAATCCGTCCACGGCCCGGCAGGCCGGGCAGCTGGAGCGGGTTCATGGGCTGCTCGCCGAACTCGATGCCGCGGGGCTTGGACAACCGGAGGCGCGCTACCGGGCCGTCGCCTCGTGTGTGGAGGAGCTGCTGCCACCGCCGGAGCTTTCCAGGCTCGTCCAGGTCGACCTTTTCAAGCCCGTGGTCGAAGCAACGCTCGGGCGGGAGGTGATGGACGAGCTGCGCTCCGCCGTGGAGCTCCTCCATCGCATCAGCCCCCCGCGGCGCAATCCCCTCCAGAAGTTCAAGGAGGACTTCCTGCGACGCTACGAGCAGCAGGAGGTGCCGCTGGCCGAGGCGCTCGACGAGGACGTGGGGATTGGCTTCGAGGCCGCGAGCGGACCGGAGGCCAGCTGCTCTCCCCTGCTCAAGGGGCTGGCCTTCCCTGGCGCTCCCGAGGACACGCCGGAGTGGTCACGTGCCGGGGATCTGCTCCTGGACCGGGTCCAGCAGGTGGTCCAGGCCGGAGGCCGGGTGCTTGAGCTGACGGACAAGGACGTCGAGGCGCTCTCCGCCCCAGAGAGGCTGCCGCTGCCGGAGACCTTCTTCGTGATGGCGACGCTGGGGGCCGCTTCGGAGGAGAACCTCCAGCAAGGAGACTTCTCGCTGCTGGTGCGGATGGTGGACGGGCCTTCGGGAGTGAGGCTGCTCGGGCGCTTCTGCCATGGGAACGAGGCGCTCGGCTCCGCCGTACGCCGCCACCTGCGCCTCGAGGAGGCGCTGCGGCCCGACGCCCTCTTCGCCGAGGTCGTCCACGTCCCCGCGGGCCGGGTGGGCAACATCCTCACGCGTCCCGCCCTTCGGGCCTACGAGATTCCCTACCTTGGGCGCTCCGCGGTGCCGCTTGAAGCCCAGATTCCGCTGGGAGATCTCCTGGTCTCCGTTCGCGAGGGGCGGCTCGTCCTGCGTTCCCGCAAGCTGGGCCGTGAGATCATCCCCCGCCTGACGACGGCCCACGCGCACCGGTACCCCCATCACCTGGCGATCTACCGGTTCCTCGGGGCGCTCCAGAGCGAAGGGCACGCGGGCAGCCTGACCTGGAGGTGGGGGGCGTTGGAAGGCGCGCCCTTCCTGCCGAGGGTCGTCGCCGGGCGTGTCGTCCTCGCCAGGGCGCGCTGGCTGCTGCGCGCGAAGGTGCTGGAGGAGCTGGTGCAAGGCCCCGCGCACGAGCAGGTCCGCCGGATGATGGAGCTGCGAAAGCAGCTGGGCCTGCCCAGGTTCGTCCTGCTCGCGGATGGCGACAACGAGCTGCCGGTGGACCTGGAGAATGTGCTCTGCGTGGAGTCCTTCGTGGCGCTCGCGGCGCGGCGGCGGGTGATGAGCCTGACGGAGATGTGGCCGGCAACAGGGGAGCTGTGCGCCCAGGGCCCTGAAGGCGCGTACCTCCACGAGCTGATCATCCCCTTCGTGGGCCGCGAAGCCGGGCGGAAGGAGGTTTCCCCTCGCCCACCC